>CAZNYV010000078.1:0-10111 GCA_964577355.1 uncultured Campylobacteraceae bacterium | reverse complement strand
AACAAGTACAGCTAGTACCACAAGTACAACCAATACTACCACTACAGCTACTACAGCTACTACAACACCAACAACCACAGTTGAAGCACCTGCTACTGTAGCTACACCAACTCCAGTGGTCAACACTCCTACTGTAGATACTGGGGCTATAGCTGGGACGGTGAGTAATGCAACCAACACCGCCAATCAAGTACAGCAAGCTGCTGTCACTTCTAAAATACTGGCGATGCTCACACCTACCATCAGCCGAACAGACCTACATCTACTCTTGTATCCAATAACATCAAACGGAGAGTATGTAGCTCAATCATTTTTGAGTGCGGATTCCTTTGCGCAGGTTAGTCAATCAACCGCGCTGCCTACATCTTCTGGTGTTATGAGATACTTTACATACTCAGCAGACAATACAAACTATAATCCTTATGCATTGAACTCACAGGCTTTTGTTAGTGCAACCAACAGTAACATTATGCATGTTTCTTATTATCAAAATTTTCAGTCTGCATTTTCATATTTGGGAAGCGAGTTGGAAATCGGACAGATTTATGCCTCACCAAATGACAATAAACTTTTATTTAGCATCACAGGATATGCAAACGGTACTGACAGCACAAACAAATACGCTTCGTACAGCGTGGATGCGAGTGGCAAAATATACAATAGCACAGCCAATTCGTCTGACTCCCAATACATAGGTATCACTATGTCTACAGCCGGATATGCAAATGGACTTGGCAATGTAGTTGGCACAAGAGATACTAGCTATGCCATAACCAATGAATCTGCATCTGTAACTGATACAAAGCTGGCATCAAACGCTTATACGACCAGTAGTTATGTGGCAAACGGTACTTGGAGTGGCGTAATATTGCCCAGCTCTGCACTTGGCAATTTGAGCAGTGTCTCTGGCTGGTCATTGCTATCCCCATCAACCCCTGCAAGCTCTGATTTTATGGTCAACATGAACAAAGCAACGGGTGATGCCACGATGGCATTTGGTACTACTAGAAGTGGTTGGAGTATGAATTTTGCTGGCTCTCTTGTCGGTGGGGTGGACTCTGCATATATTTCAGAAGATATGTGGGCACTCAAAAATTTCACTATGACAGGTGTGCCGACCGCAAATGCGTATATTTATACTCTGCCAGACAAAGTAAAACAAAGTGACGGTTCTCTTGAATTTAGTAACGATTATAGCTCATGGGGATTTGGCACAACAAAAGACCTCTCAAGTGGCTCTGTCTGGATTGGCAACTTCGTAGCTGGTGCAATCACGCCAACAACTACACTAGACACCTTGTCTTCTGTTTCTGTGCGCAAGGTTTATAACTACTTCGGACATACATTGGGCGAGGTAATATACGGCAACTCCATGGAGATGATTCTGCTAGACACAAGCAACAATACTAACCTCAAAATCGCTTTTGGAAGTGCTGAACCAGTGACAGGAAGCGTGTTATTTCGCACCGGAAATACAGGAAATTACAAAAACTGGAGCATGACTCTCGGCTCTTCTGCATATACAAACAGCAAATTTACAGCTGCCCTCAGCGGCACTGGAAATGGCTTGGCAGTAACTGGCTCGCTTGCTGGTTTTTACTTTGGACCAAATGTAGATTCTGTTGGCGGTTCTTTTGTAGCAAGTGGTACAAATATATCAGCAAACGGTGTCTTTAAGGCATCGAAAACAGCTGTTGAGAGTACATACGGAACCACAACAGTGACAATAGGTACTATCGCTGGCGACAATCTAGTCAGTGCCTCCGAAGCAGCACTAAACACAAACACCATCACAGGAACAGTCGGTGGCGACGCCAAAGCTGGCGATACAGTAATAGTTACTGTAAAAAATACACTCTATACAACAACGGTAGATAGTGACAAAACTTTTACAATCAACAATGTTTCAGGTGCCGATTTGGTCAGCACTAACAATACCGTTTACGCATCTATAGCATCAACAGACAGCGATGGAAATAAAATCTCGGCAAGCAGTACAAAAACTTTTACAGTAGATACAGCCATACCTACAACACCTATTTTGAGACTTTCCACGCCAAGCCTATCTCAAGATACAACGCCAACTATTTACGGAACTACGGATGCTGGCAAGAGTGTTGATATATACAACGGTGCTACAAAATTGACAACACTTACAGCGGATGCAAATGGCGATTTTTCGTACACTCTTTCATCTTTGACAAACGGCAGTTATGCACTAAGCGCTGTTGTTACGGGAACAAATTCTGTTACTTCCAATATCTTGACCGCTGGGGTTCTTGCTGCTTCGGCATATACACCAGTAGCGTCGACTTTTGCCACAGATACAGCATCAAATCTCAACACCTACGCTCTAAAAGTTGTCTATGGAAGCACGACAAAATACTTCAAATATACGACCAATGCAAACACTTACGGCAGTGGCGATATCACATTTAGCAGTATGTCAGATTTGGTGACAAAACTACAAACATTTACAGGTGGAGCGGTTACATTTGCTTTTGACACAACAACCCTAAATATATCTGTCACCTCCTCGTCAAGCGCTGGAGCACTGAGCATTACACCTAGTAGTGGCACGACATTTTTGGGAAGCACTGTAAATTATACAAACGGTTCGGCTGGTAGCTCTAGCGGTACAAATAGTTTCACCGCCAAAGCATCTATGCTCACACCATTCTCATCCCATCAAACAGTCGTGTTAAATGACGGCAGAGTCATGGCAATAGGCGGAATGATTTTTGGTATTTGGAATGGCTCAAGCTACACACCAAATCCAGAGCAACAATCACAAATTTATGACCCAAGCACCAACACATGGTCATATGCTGCGTCGATACCAAGCATGAAAGAAGACTTTGGTTCAGGAGTATTGCCTGATGGTAGAGTGCTAATATTTGGTGACAACGGCTATAACTATAGCTGGTACTACACCCCTTCAACCAACACTTGGAGTAGCGCACCAGGAATGCTTCACTGCAGACTTTATTTCGCTTCTACAGAGATAAAAAGCGGTGGGTCATATAGTGGTTCTTACGGCGGTGGCATACTAGCACTCGGTGGACTTATGTATGGCTCTGGTGGATCAGAGAGAAGTGTGGAGATGTTTCTTAATGGCACTTGGACGGACAGAGCCGATATGATTATAGATAGATGGCATTTCGCGTCAGCGAGTCTTCTTGACGGCAGAGTTATGGCTCTTGGCGGATATAGTGATAGTGCGTATTCCACATACGGCAACAGCTCTTATTATGCCAATACTACTGAAATTTACAATCCCTCAACCAATACATGGTCGATGGCAGCATCTATGCTCTACCCTAGAAGTTCGTTTTCGGCAACCACACTATCAAACGGACATGTACTGGCTATCGGCGGAAGCAGTAGCAATATAGAAGAGTATGACCCAGTATCCAATAGCTGGAGCTACAAAGTATCACTACCTACTTACTACTCTGGTGCTAAATTTGCCGTAACACTTGCAAACGGCAAAGTATTGCTGGTCAGTTCTAGCGGGGTTTATCTATACGACCCAATTATAACAGGTGCTTCAACCATCGACACTGCAACATACAATCTTTTTAGCACAGCTACACGAACAGTCACAGCTGGTGACTATAACGCTGGTGTCAATAATGGATTTTTTATAGGTATGAGAAGCGACGGCGCCAAGGTATTTGGCAATCTAAACTCGATGTTGTTCAATACTGACTTGGCAGGCGTATCGTCGACAACTGGACAGCTAAATGGTTCACTAGCATCTTTGAGTGGATACAACTCGTCGATGTCTCAGTTCGACTTTTCAAACTTCTCATCTGTGCCGTCCAATACAGCTGTTTATTACAACCACGAAGATGACAAGGTAATATGGGGTCAATCTACTATAAATGGCAAGTCTGCAATCATCGGTTTTGCCGCTTTGCCCGATAAAGTAAACGCTGACAATACTCTGACAAATGTAGATGATTATAGCTCATGGGGATATTGGGAGGCATCGACCAATGACGCCGGCCTCGCTACACAAGAGTACTACAGTGGCTATTGGGTCAGCGGTCAACCTACACCAGCGTCATATATACAACAACTGATAAATCAAAACAAATCATATACCTACGCGGGGCATGTTATAGGTGATACTTTGAATGGCTCATCAAAAGATGCAATACTGCTAAACAATCAAAACGCCTTAAATATGACAGTTGCATTTGGTTCATCGAACCCTATAACCGTCAACTCTCTAAGCTTCCAAACATCGGGCGGATGGAGTTACTCTAGCGGTGGAGCATTCACGACTTCATCAAGCAGCATCACCACAGACACCACACTAAACACGCAACGATACAGTGCAACCATGACAAAAGGTACTGGTTCTCTTAGTTTGCAAGGCAAATTCTACGGTCCAGTTGCCAATTCGACAGGCGGAGAATTCAATGGCAATCTAACTGGCTCATTGTCATCCGTGCAATCAGCAAGAGCTGTTCAGGGTGCATTCAAGGCAGGGAGATAGCTGGATAATATCCTGCGAGCCTAGTGTTCAAAAAAATACATAGTATAGGTGGCTTGTTGATTAAGAAATTTTGAAGACAAACTTTTGACTGCTGAATAGCCGATTTTACAGGGGTTCTCTCGGTCTTGGCAGACAAAATCGGGTAATTTTTGTGCCTATTTAGGCACAATATAGGCACAGTAAATTCCACGATATTTTATGACTATTTTGAGGTATAATTCACAAATTTCAAAAAGAGAGGTTTGCATGTTGGCTCTAACAATAGACAACCCACAGGTAGAAAACTACTTTTCAAACTCTACTGAAAAACTAAAAGAGTTTCTGGAAAGATTTGTCAAAGATGACACAATTTATACAGATGAGAACGCCAAACAGTACAAACACGCCAAAGCTGATTTGGAAAACAACAACGCGATGACATCGTCAGAAGCGAGAGCAGTCCTTGGCTTATGAGGTCAAATACCACAAATCTGTAATCAAATTCCTACAAAAACAAAACAAAGATTTTGCCAAAAGAGTCCTAGACTCATTTGATGAAATAGCCTCAAATCCTCTTGGCTCAACTCAAGATGTCAAACCTCTCTCTGGCTCTCCCAAAAATCATTATAGACTCAGGATTGGCAAGTTTAGATTTCTATATGAATTGATTGATGATGAGCTATTGATATATTGCTATGACGGTGATTCTAGGGGCGGGATTTATAAATAGACACTTTTAGCAAAATTTAATCTCCAAAGCACACATGATTTTACAAAGCACCAATAAAAGTCGAAAAACATTGAGTAGCATCAATCCTATTGCGGCTTAAAAGTCTGTCTTTAATAATATAAGTCAAAAGATGCAATATTATTGTAATAAATATTATACACTTCTTGCCCCCCACTTTAAAACAAACTTAGATTTTGTATAATCCAAAATCAACCTAAACCGAACGAATGGCAAATGAACAAAGCAATAGAAAACTATTACAAAGAACTAGACAAACTCAAACGATTTGGCGCACGCACAGAGCAAAATATGAGGCGGGCATTTGCCAAGCTTCTAGGTGAATACGCCGAGCCAAAAGGGCTTATGCTTCTTGAGGAAATGCCATACAAAAATAAAGCAATCAGACCAGACGGTACAATCAAAGATGCACTAGGACTTGACCACGGATATTGGGAAGCCAAAGATACAGCTGACGATTTGGCTGACGAGATAGTGAAGAAGTTTGCCAAAGGCTATCCAGACGACAACATATTATTTGAAAATACCGAAACGGCAACACTCGTACAAAATAGAGTTACGGTTTATGACAATATCAGCCTCCAAGACGCAAACGCACTAGAAAAACTCCTCAAAGCCTTCATCTCATACGAACGCCCAGAGATTGCGGATTTCCGACATGCACTAGAAAAATTCAAAGAAGACCTGCCAAAGATTTTGGAGGCTTTGCGCCAACGAATAGAAACAGCTTTTGCAAATGACACATTTATTCAAAAATACAAAAAATTTCTCAAACTCTGCCAAGAGTCGATAGACCCTAGTATCGACAAGGCGCACATCATCGAAATGCTACTCCAGCACATACTCACAGAGGATATTTTCAAAAAAGTATTTGACGATGATATATTTCACTCAGAAAACGACATCGCCCACGCTATCGGCGAGCTAGTCGGAACATTTCTCGACCGTCACGCCAAAAAGACGCTTCTTAGCTCCATCGCTCACTACTACGACACGATAAGGGCGCAAGCTGTCAATATCTCAGACTTCGCCGAAAAGCGCAAATTCCTAAATCTTATCTATGAGAACTTTTACAAAGCCTACAACCCAAAAGCCGCCGACAAACTAGGCATAGTCTATACGCCAAACGAGCTAGTGCATTGGATGGTGGAGGCGACGGATGATTTGTGTCTGACGCATTTTGGCAAGACTCTATCAAGTGACGGTATCACGATACTTGACCCGTGTATTGGCACAGGGACTTTTCTATGTCATATCCTAGATTTTCTAGCTCCAAATGACCTTAAGCGGAAGTTTGAAAAAGAGCTATTTGCCACAGAAATATCGCTTCTGCCATACTACATAGCCAATCTAAACATCGAATACACCTACAAAGCCCGCACGGGAGAGTATAGGGAGTTCCCAAATATCTCTTTTGCCGATACGCTGGAGATTCAGACGAGTGCTGGTTCTCATACGGTCACCAAAAACAACAACATCCAAGCTGGCTTTGACTTCTCTATGACAGACGACAACACAGAGCGGATAATCAAACAAAGAACAGCAAATATCAATGTCATCATCGGCAATCCACCATACAACGCCAACCAGCAAAACGAAAACGACAACAACAAAAACCGTGCATATCCGACAATAGACAAGCGAATCAAAGAGACTTATATCAAAGCCTCGAACGCCCAAAAGACCAAAATGTACGATATGTACGCTAGATTTTATCGCTGGGCGTCTGATAGGCTGGGTGATACGGGCGTGCTGGCATTTGTGACCAACTCCAGCTTTGTCCACTCCAAAACATTTGACGGTTTTCGTGCTTGTGTGTTCAAGGAGTTCCAAGAAGTCTTCGTGCTAGACCTCGGCGGTGATGTACGCAAAAACCCCAAAATAAGCGGAACAAAAAACAATGTATTTGGTATCCAGACAGGTGTGGCGATAGCCTTGCTGGTCAAAAATCCAAAGCTCAAAACTCCCAAAATCCACTACCTAGACCCTTTTGACGCTCTGGAAACTAGGGCAAACAAGCTTCAATGGCTCTCGCAAAATGGATTTAGAAGCGTTGAGTGGCAGAGTATCTCACCAGATGCCAAACACGGCTGGGTAGGACAGACGGACAACGACTGGGAAAGCCTGATAGCGATGGGGAGCAAAGAGGCAAAAGCTGGGAAAGATGATGAAGTTATTTTTAAACTTAACTCAAATGGCGTCAATACCGCACGAGATGGATGGGTTTATGATTATGATGCCAAAAACCTCGAATCAAAAGTCAAATGGTTTGTCGATGAATACGAAAGACAGCTCAAAAAACACAAAGGCGATGTCGAAAAGATAGATGACACAATAAGATGGAGTAGAGACCTCAAAAAGAAATTTTCGCTCAAAAAACAGCTCAAATTTGACAAAACAAAAATCACCAAAATCCTGTATCGTCCTTTTACTATCAAGTCTCTATATTTTGATGATATGTTAAATGATGTTCGAGGCTTAAACCATAGATTTTTTTCAGGTGAAAATTTTGCAATTTGCACAAATGTTGCTGACAATTTCATATCTCTTTCAACATCATCAATTGCAGATTGGCACTTTACTGGAGACACAAAAACCTTCCCATTTTATTTTTACGAAGATGGCAAGAAGCACGACAACATCACCGATTGGGCATTGGAGCATTTCAGGACTCATTATGCCGATGACAATATCACCAAACTAGACATTTTCCACTACTGCTACGCACTGCTTCACGAGCCAGCGTATCGTGCGGAGTATGCGACCAATCTCAAGCAGGACTTGCCACGCATTCCACTCCGTGCGGATTTTGGCAAATACGCTAGTGTTGGCAAGGAACTCTTGGAGCTTCACATAGGATTTGAGAGTGTGGATGTTTATCCTCTCAAACGAATAGACATACCGACCAAAAAAACAGGTTCCCTGATGGAAGCAAACGAGCCAAAAGCTTATTGCCGACTATCCAAAGATAAAAGCACCATTGAGATAGACGAGATAACCACTCTCGAGGGATTGCCACCAGAAGCACTAGACTATCGCCTCGGCATCCGCTCGGCGGTGGAGTGGATACTCGACCAATACCGCCCGAAAAAACCAAAAGACCCAACTATAGCCGAAAAGTTCGACAATTATAGATTTTCAGCACACAAAGAAGCGGTGATAGAGCTAATCGGCAAGGTTGTCACGGTATCGCTAAAGACGAATGAATTAGTAAAACAACTGGGGGATAAAAATGATTGAATTCAAGCTTAGCGGTGATGTATCGCCAAAGAATATGCCTGTTAATGAGCTAGTGATT
The DNA here is from genome assembly GCA_964577355.1 of uncultured Campylobacteraceae bacterium. Lineage (GTDB taxonomy): Bacteria > Campylobacterota > Campylobacteria > Campylobacterales > UBA6016 > CAZNYV01. Next base: position 1,579 of record CAZNYV010000078.1, on the reverse strand, counting down.
GCTTTATCGGAATTTAGTCATATAATAGACAAGGCATACTTGGTAGCTACAAATCAGCATAGATTTAGTAAAAAGAACCGTAATGATTGCTATTTGGTCAATCGAGATATACAACATGGCTCATTTGAATCAACATTGGAAATAATGCTGGCATCTACTGGAGCTGTTCTGCCAACAATAACACCATTTGCTTCTAGTGATTTATGGGAGCTAGTAAAAAATTCTTACGATTTCATCAAAACATATATGGAAAAAAAATCAAAGGGTGAAGATGTATCTGTGCAAATAGACAGAACAACGGTTAACGCACCAATAGTGATTGGCAATAATAATACAATTATCATAGGTGAGAAGCTGGCAGAAATAGCAGACAGAAGTGAGCCTCATTATAAAGCATTGACATCAGTAATAAACAAACATGGCATAACCGAGGTCTCAGCATTTGAATCGAAAAAAGGATTTAAAATTGGCGAGAACGAAAAAAAATTATTCAATCCAAAGACTAGAATCAACAAGGAAGCGGTAAGGCTCAAGTGCGACATTATTCGTTTTGATAAAGAGAGCAAAAAAGGCAGACTTATTATCAAAGAATCTAAAATAGGAAAAGATAGTTTTAAATTTAAGAGCAATACAAGTTCGTTTTCTGTCCTAGGTGCTATGTACCAAAATGAAGTTGATATAACCGCATGGGTTGAATACAATGTGCATTCAACTGGTATTGAAACTATTGCTGGGTTCCATATTAAAGAAATTCATGGTTTTGAAAATAGCTTGATGGTGTAGCTGCTAGAAATTTGAAATAACTAGTCTTAAAAAATGACCTCCAACATCCAAACCTCCAACATCCAAACCTCCATTGCTCCATACCTCAAAGAGCTTGAATTATACGACACGATAAAACATCATGCAATGCTAACTGTAGTCCGTGAATACTCTAGTAAACCAGGCTCTACAATCAAGCCTATTGAACATTTTGATGAACCACTAATGACGCTGGAAGCCATAACTATAGAGATATTATCAAATCAGAGCAGAAGAATAGAAAATTAGATGTTGAATTTTTTCTGACTTAGGCACAAAACAGGCACAATGCAGTTTCTGATTTCTTGAATGCCGATGGTATAGGGATTAGAATGGTGCGGTCGAGAGGACTTGAACCTCCACGCCTTGCGGCACTAGATCCTAAGTCTAGCGTGTATGCCAATTTCACCACGACCGCTCGTAGCTTTTGCCTTTTTTATGAGGCTTATGAAGTTTGTCGAACAATCACTTTTTGAGTGGTTGCCGCAAATGGACGGGAATTATAGGCAACCAATCCTTAAATTTTCCTGTTATTTGATATTTTCTACAGTTTTTTGGTTGATTTGTGAGACAAAAGCTCGTGGTAAAGTGGTTTGACCATCACGCTCAAGCAACAATCTCCGTGCCGACCCCACTCTCTGTCAATAGCTCCAAAAGCAGTGCATGCTCTACTCTACCATCTATTATGTGAGCCTTTTCTACCCCACCATCAACAGCTTCCAGGCATGCATCCACCTTTGGTATCATACCGCCACTTATCACGCCTGATTTTTTTAGT
>CAZNYV010000077.1:0-10121 GCA_964577355.1 uncultured Campylobacteraceae bacterium | reverse complement strand
CCTTGACCGCCGTATAGTGAAGGACAATAATCTGCGGTTTGATGATGATGTCTTGCACCTTTATTCCATAATTAAGCTTGATATACTCTTTGGTAAGCTCGATGCGGTGCTCACTAAAGTCAATTGGTTTTTGGATGATTGTCAGATTCTCATCGCCAAACATAGACAGAGCAAGAGCCAATAAAAACAAAATCACTCTCATAACACTACCTCTGCATCACAAAATCTACAAATTGCGCCCCAAGGTGCGCGCCAAGCTGAACCACTTTGAGAGATTCTCCCTCAGAAATATCCTCAACTCCGTCTCCAGCTACCACAAAAGCATTTGAGTTGGCAATAGGACTCATCATTCCAGAGCCATATTTATAATCCTTGTACACGCTAAATTCGCCGTTTAGCAATGTACCCAGCACGACATTTGCTCTCGCATTTTTGATTTTGAATGCTCTGGCATTTTTTGCATTCACAAATGTCGGGAAGTGCTTTGAAGCTCCTTGCATTTTTGCGATGAGAGGCAAGGCAAAGAGATAAAAATTCACTATCGCAGAGAGAGGATTGCCAGGAAGGGCAAGAACCGCCGTATCACCCATATATCCGAACATCGTCGGTTTACCTGGTTTGATATTTACTTTTTTGAACGCAATATCGAGCCCACACTCCAAAAGTGCCTTGCCGACGAAATCAGCCTCACCCATACTAATACCGCCACTAGTCAGGATAAGGTCATAGCCGTGTAAGGATTTTATCATCTCAAGCGTCGCATCGTATCCGTCACTTACGATTTTGATGTAATCTACTTTGCAGCTTTGCTCTTTGCATAGTGCGATTAGTGTGGATGCGTTGGAGTTGTAGATTTGGAACTCCTCTGCCTTGTTCCATGGCTCGACAATCTCATTGCCACTAGATAACACGGCAACTCTAGGCACATCACTCACGCTCACAACGAATCTGCCCTGAGAAGCCATCTGACCGATATGTGAGGGAGTTAGTTTTGTACCTTTTGTTATCAAAATCTCACCGATGTTTGACTCTTCGCCCTTGACTCTGATATTTGAGCCGACTTTGAACTCAGGTAGACTCACGCTCATATCGTCATTTACCGTGGCATTTTCGAAAGGCACAACCGCCTCAACACAATCTGGCACCATCGCGCCCGTCATTATTTTGAGTGCCTCACCATTCGACATGGAGATATTTTGCGGATTGTCACCAGCCATGACACTACCGACAATCTTGACAATTTTACCACTATCAGCCACTTTGACTCCATAACCATCCATCGCAGAGTTGTCAAATGCCGGCAAAGCTTTTTGACAAACAATATCCTCAGCAACAATTCGTCCAAGCGCATCCCAGATAGGCAGACTAGCATTTCTACTGATAGGTTTTACACTAGCGATAACCGCTAGCAGTGCATCATTTAGCTCGGCTAAATTTTTTCCATGATTATCCATGAATACTCCACAGTTTTTGTTGATTCTAACATCTTTTGGTGAAACTAGAGTTGTCTGAGAGAGATGGTGATGAGTAGAGGTGGATAGTGACTACCCAGCCTCTCGTAGCTTATTACGCCAAAGCGTTCAAAGAGACGCCGACACCAGTAGATTGGGCGGCTAGTGTATTTGTCTTGGTAGGATTGCTCTGCTCTAGACCCTGCAATATCCCATTCATTTGCTGTTCTTGCACACCTTCTGCTTTTTTGATAGCACTGATACTTACATTTTGATTTGCTGTATTCGAGCTATTTATTATCGAGGTAACATCCATGTCAAACTCCTTTTTGTGTTGTACTAGTAAATCGTCAAAAAAAGTACGAAGTGAAATACTATCTGATTGTTAAAAATATTTCAACCTTTCCATTTTTGATTCCAGCATCTTTTGATAAAATAAAAATATGAAAAATTACTATGACGAACTAGAAAAAGTGCTTCTTGCCACTTCAAAAGAGCAAAAAACAGAGCTATTTTATCCATTTTATGAGCTATTCCAGTCTGGAAACCTCAATTTTGAGGCAAAACAATCACCGATGGTTCAGACCAAACCATCATACGCTGGATTTTGCCGCATAGTTAGAGCCGAAGAGACACAGCCACGCATCAAACTAGATACAGACGAGGGCAAAGCAAGATTTGTGCATGCGATACTACATATCGAGTATAGTGCTGTTGATTTAGCACTTGACCATGCTTATCGCTTCAGGAATCTACCTAGAGAGTATTGCGCCGATTGGCTAGAGGTTGCAGAAGATGAGATACGCCACTATCAGATGCTAGAGGAGGTGCTGTCATCTCTTGGGCACAAATATGGCGATTTTGAAGTCCATCAAACACTCTTTGACGCACAGATGGCTACGATGACGCTCAGGCAGCGGATGGCTGTAATACCAAGATATTTGGAAGCAAATGGGCTAGATGCAAATGTCAAAATGATGGAAAAGCTGCAAGGCGTAGGTGACGCAAAAGCCAAACAAATCGTCAAAGCATTGAGAGTGATTTTGGAAGAAGAGATAAGCCATGTGAGCAAAGGTGATAGATGGTTTTTGTACGCGTGTGGTTTGGACGGTGTGGAGCGGTCGATTTACTTTGACGATGTTACAGCTATAATGCCAAACGCGTGGCGCAAAAGAGGCTTTGTAAATGAAAAAGCTAGGCTGCTGGCTGGATTTGATACAGCAGAGATAAATAGAATAAAAAATGGTGAAATATGACAAATTTATATGATTTAGAACTATTAGAACTAGGCTCTAGGGCAAACCAAATCAGAAGGGCAAAGCATGGCGACAAAGTATATTACAACATCAATCGCCACATAAACCCGACCAATATCTGCAAAGATGTCTGTAAGTTTTGTGCATTCTCGGCGAGCCGCAAAAATCCAAATCCATATGCTCTCGGAGTTGACGAAATCATCTTTGACCTAAGAGATAGCGTAGCGCAAAATATCACAGAGGTGCATATCGTAGGGGCACACAATCCAGATATGGGGCTGGCATACTACAAGACACTTTTTGAACAAATCAGAAAAAACTACCCAACGCTACATATCAAGGCGCTCACGGCTGCGGAGGTCAATTTCCTCTCAGAACTCGAAGGTATGAGCTATGAGGCTATCTTGGAAGCTATGGCGATGAGCGGAGTAGACTCTATGCCTGGCGGTGGGGCTGAGATTTTTGATGAGAGTGTCAGAGCCAAAATAGCAAAAGGCAAAGTCTCCAGTGAAAACTGGCTCAAGATTCACGAGCTTTGGCACAAAATGGGCAAAAAATCAAATGCTACTATGCTGTTTGGACATATCGAGAGCGAGGCACATCGTATAGAACATTTGACGAGACTGCAAAAACTACAAGAAAAAACAGGTGGATTCAACGCTTTTATACCATTGGTCTACAATATCGAAAACAATTTCCTAAGCGTCGAACGACAAGTAACTGGTGTAGAAATACTCAAAACCGTAGCAATCAGCAGAATCATTTTGGACAACATCCCAAACATCAAAGCTTACTGGGTGGCAATGGGAATAAATCTAGCTATGGTAGCTCAAGAATTTGGCTCAAATGACATCGACGGGACGATTCAGAGAGAGAATATCATCTCAAAAGCTGGAGCCAAAAGTAGCGGGGGCTTGAGCGTTGATGATTTAGTATCTCAAATCAAAGATGCTGGTTTTACACCGGTTGAGAGGGATAGTCTCTATAACGAATTATAAAAACTATCGCTTCTCATCTAGCCAGACCATTATCCCTTTTTGGGCGTGCAGTCTGTTTTCAGCCTCTTGCCAAACCACACTTTGAGCACTCTCGATAACATCATCACTCACCTCTTCACCTCTGTGAGCTGGCAGACAGTGTAGGAAAAGCGCGTCAGGTTTTGCAAGTTTCATCAGGCTTGAGTCAATGATGAAGCCTTGGAAATCTTTTACTCTCTTTTGATACTCATCTTCTTGACCCATACTAGTCCAAACATCCGTTGTTAGTATGTCTGCGCCTCTTGCTGCCTCTTTTGGGTCATTTGTGAATACAAGCTTTGCTCCACTCACTTTAGCGTATTCGTTAGCCATTGCTATGACTGTTTCATCACACTCATAACCTTTTGGCGTTGCTACTCTCATCTCAAAGCCGAGTTTGCCAGCGAGATTTAGCCAGCTGTGTGCCATGTTGTTGCCATCGCCGATATATGCTACCACTGGATTTTTATCTTTGCCACACTCAACCATAGTCATATAATCAGCCATAAGTTGCACAGGGTGGTAACTATCGGACAGTCCGTTTATCAGAGGGACTTTGGAGTACTTGGCGAACTCTTCTAGCTTGTCGTGTTCATATGTACGAATCATCACCATGTCGCACATTGAGCTAATGACTCTTGCAGTATCTTTGATAGGCTCCCCTCGCCCTAGTTGCAAGTCCTTGCTAGAGAGGAATAGCCCGACACCGCCTAGCTGATATATACCAACCTCAAAGCTCACTCTCGTACGAGTGGAGTTTTTTTCAAAAATCATCGCTAGAGTCTTGTTTTTCATACGATGGACGAACTCGCCTTTTTTGACTTCAGCTTTGATTTTTATACCTAAATCTATGATTTCTAGTAACTCTGCTTTTGAGTAGTCTTTGATGCTTAGAAAATGTCTCATTTTGTCCTCTATTATTGCTTGTTCAAGATTTCTGCCGCTTCTTTGGCATGGTATGTAATGATGATATTTGCACCAGCTCGTTTGAAAGCCAAAAGCGTCTCCATCATGACTCTGTTATAGTCGATTACGCCAGCCTTGCCAGCTATTTTTAGCATCGAATACTCTCCAGATACATTGTACACGGCAAGTGGCAAATTGGAGTTGTTTTTGATGTCACGAATGATGTCAAGATAAGCAAGAGCTGGTTTGACCATCAAAATATCAGCTCCTTGTCTCTCATCTTCCAGACTCTCTTCGATAGCCTCCAAGCGATTTGCGGGATTCATCTGATAGCTTCGTCTATCTCCAAAGCTAGGAGCCGACTCCGCTACATCACGAAATGGTCCATAATAAGCACTAGCAAACTTGGTCGAATAGCTCATAATTGGCAAATTCTCAAATCCATTTTCATCAAGTGCACTTCTTAAAATCTCAATAGTTCCATCCATCATTCCACTAGGTGCTATCATATCAGCTCCTGCTTTCGCATGTATGAGAGCCTGTTTAGCTAGAATTTCTAGTGTCAAATCATTATTTACAGTCTCATGTACATGGTCAAGTATTCCGCAATGTCCGTGTTCTGTGTATTCGCAAAAACACAAATCAGTCATAACCACCATATCTGGATGGGATTTTTTGATAGCTCGCACGCATCTTGCGATAATGCCTTCATCATCAAGAGCATCTGAGCCTATGGAGTCTTTTACATCAGGTATTCCAAAAAGCATTATTGCTTTTATTTTGAGCTTTTTTAGCTCACCGACTTCCAAAACTATTTCATCTATGCTCATCTGAAACACGCCAGGCATAGAGCCGACCTCTTTTTTGATTTTCTCACCGTTTCTTACAAACAGCGGATAAACAAAATCGTCTGTCGACAAAGTGGTCTCAGCCACCAAATCACGCACTTTAGAGTTGATTCTAAGTCTTCTAAATCGTCGAAAGTTTTTAGTCATTGTTAACCCCAGATTTTAAAAAAGGAATTATTTTAGCAAAATATCTCATTAAACTATTTTTTGGATTATGTGGCATGCGTTATGCAACCAAATAATATCTACATTTCAAAACAAATTTGACACAAATTTTTTGGAAGTTTTTGGTAATATCCATTGATATTTAAACTAAAGAAGTACTTTTGGTTTTGTTCATAAACTATTGTATGGGTAGGATTATATGCTAAAACTTTTACAAGATTTGCAGATTGGCACCAAGCTGTTTATTCTCTCGTTTTTGCCCCTATTAATTCTCATGGGAACTGTATTTTCTGTATTACTCTCAACCAACACAACAAACTCCATTCAAATAGTATCAATAGCATCACTCACCAGCATCATCTTGTCACTATTTTTATTTGCAATATTTAAAAACTCAATTGTGAGCGCAATAGACAAACTAAAAGTAGCATTTAGCGTTTTGAACTCACCAAATCCCGAAAAATCTATACAAGTAGCATGTTCAGACGAAATAGGTAATCTCTGCCAGCAATACAATGAATATGTCAAAAAAATACAAGAAGAAAGAGCCGCGGACGAGCCTTTCCTACTTGAGGTTCAGGCATATCTCAGGAGACTTGGCGATGGTGAATTTCACAGACCTTTGCAACTCCATCCAAAAAGCAAAATGCTTGTTAGTGTCAAACATGACCTTAACAAAGTTGGTGAAACCATGCGAGATAACTTCCACCAAATGAATCAGGTTTTTGTGAATATTGCAAAAGGGAACTTCAAAACCCGTTATGATGCTCAGGTCAAGGGCGAGTTTTTTGTTGCTCAATACACTATAAATCTACTAGCCATGAATCTTGAACGCATCCTTAATGGTGTAAATAGCGCCGTAAGGTCAGCACTAAACGGTGAACTTGAGTATCAGATGGATACCAAGATTTACGAAGGGCATATGAAGCAGATTGCCGAGGGAATCAACAATATTTTATTCGAATTTAACAATGCTTTCAAAGATATAAATGCCGTAATGCACGAGATGTCCAAAGGAGACCTGACAGCTAGAATCACAAGAGAATATCAAGGTGATTACAAACTGATGAAAGACACTTTCAACAAGTCTGCAATATCCGTATCGGATGTTATTTCCGATGTAAATAGTGTCGTCAATAAGTTCACGGCCGACTTGAAAAATATTACAAATTCTACAAATGAGTTCTCTGCATTGGCATCACATCAAACAAAACGACTAGAGGATATAGCCCTTGCCATATCAAATATCTCGACATCTATTGATGATAACGCAAGAAATGTTATTCATACATCGCAAAGAACTACAGAAGTCTCAAAACAAGCTAGCGACGGAGGCGTATCGGTCAATAAAACAGCCGAGCTCATGGAGAAGGTATCAGACAAAATCGCTCTCATAGAAGACATAGCATACCAAACAAACCTACTAGCACTAAATGCAGCTATAGAAGCAGCCAGAGCAGGAGAACACGGTAAAGGATTTGCCGTTGTTGCAGTAGAGGTCAGAAAACTAGCTGAGAGAAGCCAAACAGCTGCAAATGAAATCAGCAATATTTCACATGATTCTGTCACAGAGAGCAAGCACGCTGGTGTTGTGATAAATGAAATTGTTCCAAATATCAAAAATGTGGCAGAGCTTATAGATGGCGTTGCTAAGCTTGCAAACACTCAGCGAGACGGCATTATCAAGATTCAAGAAACAGCAAAAAGCGTAGAGAGCAGTACTCGAAGTAGTGAAAAAGAGATAAAAAATCTAGCCGAAAGCACTCAGCTAATGTATGAAAATGCAATAGGGCTACTTCAAAAGATGAGCTTCTTTAAGGTTACTCCAGACAAAAAGGTATTTTAATGCAAAGCAAAGAGATAATACTAAACGAGTTTGATTTTTTGGTTAGCGAAACAGATAGTGCTGGTGTCATCACCTACTCAAATAGGAATTTTGAAAATATTTCTGGCTTCACGCTGGATGAGCTACGAGGCAAAAACCACAATATAGTAAGGCATCCCGATATGCCATCGGCAATTTTCAAAAACCTATGGGATACTATACAATCTGGCAAAGTTTGGACTGGCTATATCAAAAACAAAACAAAAGATGGAAGCTACTACTGGATATATTCAACAATTTACCCATTCAAAAAAATAGATGGAACATACGGATATATGAGCTGCAGGCGAACAGCTGACAGAGATGAAATCAATGCCGCCCAAGAGGAATACGCAAAGCTATAAATAGCAAATATTCATTCCAAAAACTGCGCGACATAAAGCAGTTAGCTCAATTTGTTTTTTCGTAACTTCATATCATCCAAGCATTTGATATGCACTGCAATAAAAGCGACTCATAATGATTTTTTTGGCATATTTGCAATATATAGTTTTATTAAAAAAAATTAACTATTAATTAGTTGGTAGAGGATAATTTCCAAATGAAAACAAGTAGTGACGAATCGAAGCAAACGAGCCTATCCAAGATAAGCATATCAACAAAAATTTTAATCCCCGTTCTATTTTTACTAATCACAGGTAATATCATAAGCCTATCAATAGCCACATTTAAAATGCAAAGCTTGTCAGAGCAGAAAACAATTCAATCTCTAAATATGTTAACCGACTCAATTTTCATAACCCTTCGAACTGCTATGAATACAGGCGATATCGAAAATATCAAAAACTCCGAAGAAAACAGTCGTAAAGGCATAAAAGGGCTAGAAAAACTTGTTGTTTCTAAAGGGCAAAAAGTAATCGAACTTTTTAACTCTAGTGATGAATTTACAAAAGACCCAATTGTACTGCGAGCATTTCAGACTAAAACACAAGAAATCATAGACCAAAAAGATGGCAATAGCCACACGCTCAAGATTGTAAAACCAATGGTAGCTACCAACGAATGTATCAAGTGCCATGTAAATCAAAGCATTGGTGAAACGATAGGTGTAATATCGCTAACTTTTTCTCTTAATGAAGCTGACGCACTAATAGATAATACTTTGATTGTTTTGCTATCAACATCTTTGGTCGTGCTCATAATTACTGCATTGATGATACTGTTTTTGACCAAGAAGGCGACAAATCCTATTCAAAGTTTCAAAAATGACCTCGGATTCTTTTTTAAATATATCAACAATGAAAAAGATTACATAAAACCTTTCAAAGTATATAGTTATGACGAAGTTGGGCAGATGGTTGCGAGCGTTAATAACGAAATCGAAAAAACGATAAATGGTGTAGCAAAAGATCAGGGCGCAATAAAACAATGCACAACAATTTGCCAAACAGCTGCCCTTGGAAACTTAAATGTTTCCATAGACTCTACCGCACAAAATCCAGCTATCAATGAGCTTAAAGGTGTGATAAGCGGGTTGCTTGGCAGCTTCAAATATAATATATCAAGAGTTTTGGTTGTACTTAGAGAGTATGGAAAAGAAAATTACACAGCTAGAATTAATTCCAAAGGCAGGACAACTGGTGAGCTAAAAGAGTTGTTTGATATGGTGGACAATCTCGGCAATGTGCTAGAAAAAATGAGTTATCAGAACTTGCAAAATGGGGTGATTTTACAAAATGATGCAAAAGAGCTATCTGACAATGTCAGAAGGATAAGTGATGCAAGCATGGAGCAATCATCAAATATTACGCACACAAGTGTTGAAATATCAAAAATAACTCAGAGCATCAAACAAAACAACCAAAATAGCTCACAAATGAGTAAATTTGCTCAGGACTTGATGATAACTGCCAAAAATGGTGGTGATTTAGCAGAAAAAACCGCAATAAACATGGATGAAATAAATTCAAAAGTAGAAGCAATAAATGTCGCAATCGAAGCTATTGACCAAATAGCATTCAAAACAAATATTTTATCGCTCAATGCTGCTGTGGAAGCTGCAACGGCTGGCGAAGCTGGAAAAGGTTTTGCAGTCGTAGCTGGAGAGGTTAGAAGTCTTGCAAATAGTGCTGCAGATGTGGCAAAACAGATAAAAGCCCTAGTTGAACTTGCTAGCAAACAAGCTAGTAACGGGAAATTAATAACAGCAGAGATGGCTAAAGGCTATGCGCTATTAAATGATGACATATACAATACTATTGAACTGATTAAAAAGGTAGCAGCGGAAAACTCGCAACAAGAAGTAGCGATTTCCAGTATAAACGAAACACTACAGGTGCTAAAAATAGCAACTCAAGAGAATACTAAAATCGCAGTTGAAGCGAATACAATTGCACAGAATACAACGGACATCGCAATGATAATACTAGAAGAGGCCAAAAAGAAAAATTTTACTGATAAGAATCTAATTACACACAACTAGTCGTTATCAAAAATCCTTCCAAGTATTACTCTTCTCGGTTACGGTATCTGCTGTAGAGGTAGATACAAATACGGCTTTTGGTTTGGTGACAGCAACCCTATTTATGTTGTTTCCAGTTTTGAAATAACTCACCGCATCTTTTAGATGAACCGCCTCAATCTTCATAGCAGAG
>CAZNYV010000076.1:0-10155 GCA_964577355.1 uncultured Campylobacteraceae bacterium | reverse complement strand
ACTACCTCTTACTGGGGACGGAAAAGTAGCTCGTTGCCGGGGTTTCTCTCTTTTTTACTAAATATCTTTCTTCAAAGGGTTGCCTTGTGCGCCTAGACTTGCTTTTAACTAAACAAAATGATAATATTACAAGAAACAAGGCTGAACAACTTATTAAAATGAACAGAGTTGCTGTAAATGGCAAAATAGTATCAAAGCCATCTACAAATGTCTCAGAAGATGTTATTGTCGAAGTTTTAAATGATACAGTTTATGTAAGTAGATCAGCTGAAAAATTAAAACTATTTCTTAATTCACTAGATATGAATTTGTCTGATTATATTTGTGTTGATGCTGGTGCAAGCACTGGCGGCTTTACACAGGTTTTACTCGAACACAATGTAAGTAAGGTTTATGCTGTTGATGTTGGAACTTCACAGCTTCACTCGCTTTTACTCTCTAATAACAAGGTTATATCTATTGAGAATTGTGACATAAGAGACTTTGTTTGTGAGGATGCTGTCGATATGTTGGTTTGCGATTTATCATTTATTTCTGTTTCTGTAGTCCTTGAGAAGCTTGCTGCTTTGACTGGAAAGTACTTACTTATACTGTTTAAACCACAATTTGAGGTTGGTAAAGCTGTAAAAAGAGATGCTAAAGGTGTTGTAAAAGATGTAAAAGCAGTTGAAAATGCAATCAAGAAATTTGAAACATTTGCTTTTATACACAAGCTTTCTCTAATTAAAAAGAATATTTCACTTGTCAAAGGTAAAAATGGAAACGAAGAGTACTTCTATTTATTTGAAAAGCAATATTAAATCGCTTGCAATCGGAAGGTTTGATGGTGTTCATTTAGGGCATCAAAAGCTATTTGATGAACTCTGTCCTTTTGGTGGGGTTCTTATTATTGATACTGGAAAATCTAATTTAACGCCACCTAAATATTTGAACAATTTTTTGGACATTCCTTTTTTTATATACGAGCTTGATGATGTTAGAAACCTTACTCCTGATGACTTTATAAAACTACTAAAATCCGATTTTCCTAATTTACAAACAATAGTTGTTGGCGAAGATTTTAGATTTGGTAGCAATAGAAGCGCTGGTGTTGCAGAATTAAAGATGATGTTTCCTAATGTTATTGTGGTTGAAGAATTTAAAATTAATTCAATCGGCGTCCATTCTAGGTTTATTAGAACTTTACTATTAAACGGTAATGTTGAACAAGCAAAATTGTTTTTTGGAAGAAATTATCGTTTATGCGGAGAAGTTATAACAGGGCAAGGCATTGGCTCTAAAGAGTTATATGCAACTGTAAATATTGTTTGTCATGATTTTATACTGCCAGCAGAAGGCGTCTATGTGACTAGATTACTAGCAAATGGCGTGCTTTATAATTCAGTTAGTTTTCTTGGTCATCGTGTTTCTACGGATGGAAATTATGCTATAGAAACACATATTCTAGAGGATAACTTTCTTTTGAATAGTAAAGTATGCATAGAATTCCATAAAAAACTCCGCGATAACATATTTTTTGAAGATATTTCTGAACTAAAAAATCAGATTTCAAAAGATATTAGCGACTGCACAAGTTATTTTCTTTCATATAATTATTAGCTCATGGTTATATGGTAAAACCTCAAAAATATACATATTAATATACAATTTTTTACTATTTTATAAAAAAATCATAAATAAGCTGTTTGACTATTGACTTTAAATAATTTTTAGACTATAATTCGGGCTCTTTTTTAAAGAAGCCGGGTTAGCTCAGTTGGCCAGAGCAGCTGTTTTGTAAACAGCAGGTCGTCAGTTCGAATCTGACACTCGGCTCCACTTCATTTTGAAGAAATCATTATTATTGGTGGAATTCCCGAGCGGCCAAAGGGGACAGACTGTAAATCTGTTGGTTATGCCTTCGAAGGTTCGAATCCTTCTTCCACCACCATTTTTAGGATGCGGGAGTAGCTCAGTTGGCTAGAGCATCAGCCTTCCAAGCTGAGGGTCGCGGGTTCGAGTCCCGTCTCCCGCTCCACTTTACTAAGTACAGTTTAGTAAAACAATTGTATAATGCCCGTATAGCTCAGAGGCAGAGCACTTCCTTGGTAAGGAAGAGGTCGACGGTTCAATTCCGTTTATGGGCTCCATAATGACCTATCGCACGAAGCCTAGAGCTCAAAAATACTAAATGTCAAGGAAATCAGATGGCAAAAGAGAAGTTCTCAAGAACCAAACCACATGTTAACATCGGTACTATCGGTCACGTTGACCACGGTAAAACTACGCTAACAGCAGCTATAACAGCTGTTTTGGCTAACAGAGGTCTAGCTGAAAAAAAAGGCTATGATCAAATCGATAACGCTCCAGAAGAAAAAGCTAGGGGTATAACTATTAATACTTCGCATGTTGAGTATGAAACAGCTACTAGACACTATGCACATGTTGACTGTCCAGGACATGCCGACTATGTTAAAAACATGATTACTGGTGCTGCTCAAATGGATGGTGCTATTCTTGTTATCGCTGCAACTGACGGTCCAATGGCTCAAACAAGAGAGCATATCCTTCTTGCAAAACAAGTTGGCGTTCCTTACATAGTTGTTTTCCTAAACAAAGAAGACATGCTTGATCCAGCTGATAGAGCTGAGATGCTTGAGCTTGTTGAAATGGAAGTAAGAGAACTTCTAAGTAAATATGAGTTCCCTGGTGATGATACTCCAATCTGTACAGGTTCGGCTGTTAAATCACTTGAAGCTGCGATGAGTGGAAAAACTGATGAGTGGACTGAAAAAATCGAAAAGCTTATGGAAGCTGTAGATACATATATCCCAACTCCACAAAGAGAAACTGATAAGCCATTCCTTATGCCTGTTGAAGATGTATTCTCTATCTCTGGTAGAGGTACTGTTGTTACTGGTAGAATTGAAAGAGGACTTATCAAACTAAATGAAGGTATCGAAATTGTTGGTCTTGTTGATACAAGAACAACAACTGTTACTGGTATCGAAATGTTCCACAAAGAAATGGATCAGGGCGAAGCTGGCGACAACTGCGGTCTTCTGCTAAGAGGCATCAAAAAAGAAGATGTTGAGAGAGGTATGGTTCTTTGTGCACCAAAATCTATCACTCCACATACAAACTTTGAAGCTGAGATATATGTTCTAAGCAAAAATGAGGGTGGTAGACATACTCCATTCTTTACAGGTTATAGACCACAATTCTACATCAGAACTACTGACGTAACTGGTACTATCGATCTTCCGGCTGGAACTGAGATGGTTATGCCTGGTGATAATGTAAAAATCACTGCAAACCTTATTTCTCCAATTGCTATCGAAGAAGGTACAAGATTTGCTATCAGAGAAGGTGGCAAAACTGTTGGTGCTGGTGTTGTAACTAAAATCCTCAAATAATATTTGAAGATTCTCGCCAAGCTGCTTTGTCGGCTTGGCTATTTTTATTTAAGGCTATATAATGAGAGATATTATCCATTTGGCGTGTGAAGAGTGCGGAAGAAGAAACTACCACACAACTAAAAACAAAAAAACTCATACTGAAAAAGTTGCATTAAAAAAATATTGCAGATTCGACAGAAAACACACAACTCACAAAGAGGCTAAGCTTTAATTAGTCTCTCCCTCTTTCCTTTCATATTTAAGCCGTTTATATCTATAATCCACCCCTTTATTATTTTTTTATAAAGATTTACAACATATGAATGATATTGCAAAACGAATAATTGACTTAAAATCAAAACTTGATATTACTATTGCTGCGCACTTTTATCAGAGAGATGAAATTTATAATATTGCAGACCTTACTGGTGACAGCTTGGAACTGGCTAAAAAAGCTAAAGAAGATAGTAGAACCACTTTAATTTTTTGCGGTGTTGCCTTTATGGGGCAGAGCGTAAAGATACTGAGTCCAGAAAAAAAAGTATATATGCCTAAGCTTGCTTGTTGTTCTATGGCGAGGATGATTAGTAGCGAATATTTTGACAACTCTATGGCTTTTTTGAAAAAACACGGTATAGGCAGCGAGTCTGTTATGCCAATAACATACATAAATTCCAATGCTGATGTTAAAGCAAAGGTGTCCGAGCTTGGTGGTATGGTCTGCACAAGTGCTAATGCTGTAACTATAATAGAAAATGCGTTGAAAAGCGGTAAAAAAATACTTTTTGTACCAGATAGATGCTTAGGTCTGAATATTGCAAACAAAATGGATAAAAAAGCTTGTGTCATAGGTGATGGCATCAATCCTATGGATTGCGACATAATTTGCTATGACGGATTCTGCTCTGTTCATCAACTTTTTACCGTCTCGGATGTTGAGTTTTATAGAAATAAATTCCCAGGTATTCTAGTTGCTGTTCATCCGGAGTGCGATCCTAGTGTTGTTCAATTGGCTGATTTTGTTGGTTCGACCTCACAGATTATCAAATTTGTAGCTTCTCTTCCGCTTGAGCAAAAAGTTGCTGTTGGTACTGAATTCAACCTTGTTAATCGCTTGAGAAAAGAGAATACATATGTGCTGTCATCTACAAAACCTGAATGCCCCACTATGAATGAAACTACCTTGCAGGATTTGCTAAACCTACTACTTGCTATTGAGAATGGTAAACCATATAATGAAATCGTTATAGATGAGGACATCAGGGAGAAGGCTTATTTGTCACTTGACAGGATGTTGTCGCTTTGAATCTAAGTGGCTTTGTTAGTAGTGCTCTTTCAGAAGATGTCGGCAGGGGTGATTTGTATGGCAGAGTTGCTAGCTCGCAGAGCTACTGTGCCGTGGTTAAATCCAACTCTTCTGGCGTGCTTGCTGGGCAGCCTTATGTTTTAGAGCTATGTTCACAAAATTCTATAGATGTCGAATTTTTCAAACAAGATGGTGGTTCTATTGCTGAAAATGATATTTTGGCTAAGGTGTCTGGTTCGAACATTGATATTCTTAGATGCGAACGAACAATACTAAATATTCTTCAGCATGCAAGCGGTATTGCTTCAAATGTCGCTAGATATGCTAGTATTGCTGCAAAATTCAATGTTATGCTTCTTGATACTAGAAAGACAAGACCTCTACTTCGCGAGTTTGAAAAATACTCAGCAAGGATTGGCGGAGCAGTAAATCACCGTTTTGGACTAGATGATGCACTAATGATAAAAGATACTCACAGAAAAAGCATTGATAATTTGGTGGATTTTATTGACCTTGCGCGAAAGAAGATACCGTTTACTGCAAAAATTGAGCTCGAGTGTGAGTCGCTAGAGGATGCACTGGAGGCGTTTTGTCTTGATATCGACATACTTATGTGTGACAATATGTCGACAGATGATGTGGCGGCAGTGGTTGCAAAAAAACAAGAATTGGTCTCCAAGATACTAATTGAAGCTAGCGGTGGAATAAATATTCATAATCTTGAAAATTACTGCAAGAGTGGCGTGGATGCCATAAGTATTGGTTCTGCTATACATCAAGCTACTTGGTTGGATTTTTCAATGAAGGGAGTTGTGTGAAAATATTTTTTATAAGACATACAAAAGCAGTTGATAGGACAAATTGGCTCAAGGATGATATGCTCAGACCTCTTAGTGATGGCGGGCTAAAAACTGCCAAGCAAATGTTTAGAGCATTTAATAAGATATACGACTCACCTGACATAGTTTATACCTCAGAGGCTCTTAGAGCAAGAGAGAGTGCGGATGTCTTTTGCAAGTATTCATCTGCTTCAAAATTATTAGTTACCTCGTTGCTCAATCCGGGATTTGATACTAAAAAGTTCAACAAGCTTATAGCATTAAATCCGGATTCTAAAAGCATTGCTATTTTTGGACATGAACCAGATTTTGGAGTCGTAATATCGTCTCTTCTGAAATCTGAAGAGATATGTGTTGATATAAAGAAATGCTCAGTTGCGGAAATAGAATTAATTTATGGCAAAGCCAAATTGTTGTCTTTAATACCTCCAAAAGTGTTGGTATAAAACTAAGTGGCTGAAAAAGAAGAACGAACAGAGGAGCCCACCTCCAAGCGTATAACGGATGCTAGGGCGGATGGTAATGTTCCAAAAAGCCAAGATGTTATTGTGTGGATTTCGCTTTTAACATCCGTTCTGCTTGTCCTTTTGTTGTTTAACTATATAGCCGAAAATATTGGTTATCTTTTTAGATTTTATTTCTCATTTTTTGGGCAAGAAATTACAAAAAATAGTGTATATGTTTTGGTCTTAGTAAGTATGAAACAGTTCGCATTAATTATATTGCCAATAGTTGTTCCGCTTATGTTTGCTGGTATAGCCGCGCATATTGGTCAGTATGGATGGAATTTTACAACAAAAAAATTATTTGATTTTGATTTTAGTAGGCTAAACCCTTTTACTAATTTCAAAAATATAATATCCATACAAAAAATGATTGAAGGCGGGAAAACTACAGCAAAAGTGTTTGTTATTTTCGGTATCGCCTTAACTTATTTTTTGGACTATGTTAAGGAGCTCCCTAGAGTATCACTGCTTACGCTACCTTTTCAGTTAGCTTGGCTTAAAGAAAAAACTTTACTTTTTTCTGGAATTCTACTGCTTATTCTACTGATTTTTGCAATTTGGGATCTATTTTGGACTAGACATAAATATACCGAGGGTCTGAAAATGACCAAGCAAGAGGTGAAGGATGAGCATAAGAATCAGGAAGGTGATCCAAAGATTAAAGGTAAAATAAGACAGCTTCAGTTTCAAATGCACAAAAAGAGAATGATGGCAAATATTCCACAGGCATCTGTCGTAATTACAAATCCGACACACTATGCTGTTGCTCTGCGATACAAGGATGGAGAGGATAGGGTGCCAATTGTTGTAGCTAGTGGCATTGACAATATTGCATTAAAAATCAAGGAAATAGCAATGTCGCACGGAATTCCTATATACGAGAATCCTCCACTAGCGAGACAGCTATATAAGGATGTAAAAGTTGACCAAGCCATCCCTGCTGAATTGTATCAAGCAGTTGTGGAGGTGCTAGTGTTTGTTAGAAACTCAAATAGATACCGCAAATAAAGGATAAATGCTATTTTTCAAAAGCTTTTAGTTTTGCTATTTCTTCAGACCAAATTTCCTCATTTGGAGTCTCGAGAATTAGTGGTATATTATCAAACCTCTCATCCTTCATAATTATCTCAAAAGCCGCAATTCCAATAGAACCAAGTCCTAGACTTTCATGCCTATCTTTTTTTGATGCGAAAGGTGCTTTTGAGTCGTTTATATGCATACCCCTGAGATATTTAAAGCCAACAATTTTATCAAAATTATCAAAAGTAGCTTTGAATGATTCTTCTCCTACTAGGTTGTAGCCAGCAGAAAATGTATGGCATGTGTCGATGCAAACACCGACTCTGTTTTTGTTGTCCGTTAGCTCGATGAGCCTAGCTAGATGCTCAAACTTATACCCTAAGTTAGAGCCCTGTCCTGCAGTATTCTCTATAACCAAGACCGCATTTTTTGTTTTGTTAATTGTTTCATTCATGGCGTCAGCAATGTATTTTAGGCAGTCGTCTTCAGTTATTTCATTTAAGTGGCTTCCTGGGTGGAAATTTAGTAGTTTTAACCCTAACTCCTCCAGTCTATAAGCTTCATCGATAAAAGCATTAAGCGATTTGTCTCTTGCATCTTTGCTTGGTGAGCCTAGGTTTATCAGGTAACTATCATGAGCAAGCACATCATCAGCTGTATAGCTATATTTTTGCATTTCGCTTTTAAATATATTGACTGTTTCCTCGTCAAAAGGTTTTGCGACCCACTGTCTCTGGTTTTTTAAAAACATCGCAAATGCTGTGGCGCCAATAGAGGCAGCATTTTTAGGGGCATTTTGAACTCCACCAGATATACTTATATGTGCACCTATCTTTTTCATTGCTCAATCTCCGTTATTTTTATAATGATTCTGTTTAGCTTGTCAGCAAATGAGATATTTCCATTCTCAAGTGTATAGACTATGTCGAAGTTATCATTTTTACAAGATTGCTCAAAGCCTCCTTGTTTCTCGTTTTTGTTACACTTTGCTGAAGTGATAGCGAGTGGTTTGCTATCCAGTAAATCATCAAGCAGCGTATCTGGCATACCTTTGATGGCAAGCCTGTCGAGCATTTGTCCCCTTGTGCCACATTCGGAATTTAGACAAGCTAGATGATTTAACGAAAGTTTAAAAATGGCATTTCCGGCTTCAAATACTACCAGTT
This sequence comes from uncultured Campylobacteraceae bacterium, assembly GCA_964577355.1. GTDB lineage: Bacteria > Campylobacterota > Campylobacteria > Campylobacterales > UBA6016 > CAZNYV01. The sequence goes on along the minus strand of CAZNYV010000076.1, from coordinate 1,941 downwards.
CTTTTTTGCTGTCAGTATTGGTTAGGAATCCAGCATCAGAAAGTGAGATATTTGGCGATTTGATTTGTAGATATATCGGTTTTGATACCGTAGTCTTTGGCGTGCAACCAGCCAACAAAAGACATAAAACAAATAATCGTATCTTAGAAATATACAATTGTTGCTCCAAAACCGCCTTCTCTCAGTGGTGCATCTGTATAGCTTTGGACTATTGGATGTGTTTTTAAGAACTCTTTAACGGCACTAGCTAGTTTGCCACTACCAATTCCGTGATAAATGTACACTTCATTAAAACCAGCCAAAATTGAATCGGATAAAAATTTGTCAGTTGTCTCGATTGCCTCTTCTACTCTCATTCCGTGCAGGTCAAGTTTCATAGCGCCAGAAGTCGGTTTGTCGACTGAGACTTTGATTGCCTTTTGGGTTCTGTCAAGCAGAGAGGCGTTGGCTTTTTTAGCTCGTTGGAAAAATAGTTTACTCTCAACAAAAAACCTCTTGCCATCAGCGTCAAGCGAAATCTTACTCTTTGACATCTCTAGTACTGTACAGATGTTTTGACCATATTTGATAATGTCACCTTCTGTGATTTTTTCTCGTTCTATATGCTTGATTTGCGGCTCAGCCATATTTTTGATTATTTTGTGGCTTTCATTCAATGCCCTGTGTATATCTTTTTGGTCTTTTGCCTTTGCGGCATTCTTTGCAATTTCTATAGCTTTTTTATACTCTAGCTCCATTGCAAGTTTAGCCTTATCGAAATCAGATTGTGCCCTTTGCTTGGACAGTTCAGCCTCTTCCTTGGCGTGTTTTAACTTTCTGCTTTGAGTGTCCAGTTCCTCAATACGCCTCTTCAATTCACCTTGCATTGCTGAGCTTTTCTCTACTATGTCGCTTATTTTTTGCTTGTCTTCACCATAATTTTGTTTCGCATTCTCTACTATTGTTTTTGGAATTCCGTATTTTACAGCCGTTTCAAATGCGTAGCTTTTACCTATCATGCCTTGCAAGAATTCAAATGTAGGTTTTTCAGCTTTTTCGTCATAAATTGCAGCAGTAAGTTCAACATTTTCATTTGAACTCATCAGTATTGCCAGTTTTTTATGGTGTGTCGTAACCACTACTTTGTGGTTTTGTTCCTGAAGTTTTTCAAGTATTGACTTGAAGAGCGCAGAGGCTTCGTCGCTATCGGTTCCAAGCTCTATTTCATCAACACCGATTAGTGTAGACTCGCTTCTGAGAACATCTGAAAACTCTCTGATTCTACCAGCAAATGTAGATATATCATGCTTGACATTTTGTGGGTCGTCTATTATGGTTTTGAATTTTGCAAAACTTCCAATGTGGCTGTTTTGGTCTATTCGCATTGGCATCAAATATTTAGCCAAAAATGCCGCCGTGAGAATGGATTTTAGAAGCATTGTTTTGCCACCGGCATTTACACCTGTAATAATCAGAACCTTCTTTGAAAAATCTATGCTAAAAGGTTTGGCATGTGCTTGCTTGATAGCTGGATGAATAAAGTTTTTTAGTATTATTTTTGAAGATGGCTTTGGCTCTAGAAAAATATAGTCATATTTTCTAGCAAAGAAGACTCTGGCTTGATATTTGTCGAAGCGGTCAAAGGCAGAATTGATAAATTTGCAAAATAGTAAATGAGTGTTGATTTCACTTGAGATTCGCTTACATAGCTGGTATTCAGCCTCTTCTTTGGCGGTGATTAAATCGCCATTTCTATCTTTTAGTGCACTAATGCTAGTTGGGACAATATAAAAAAATCCATTTGCAGAACGAGAAACTATTCTGGCTCTCAGAACTACAGAAAAGCCACTTCTTACAAGCAGTGTTTCTTCGTCATTGATAAGATGGAGCTGTTTGTCTACTAAATATGGAGCTAGCTTTTCTGTATATTGTGTTTTTGTAAGCTCCCTAGTAATATCTTTT
>CAZNYV010000075.1:0-10189 GCA_964577355.1 uncultured Campylobacteraceae bacterium | reverse complement strand
ATTTTCCAGCCGTAATCAACACCATATGGTCTAATTACAAGGCTATCTCTTTTATACAAAATGGAGATAAACCGGTGTGAATTTTCAATATACTGAAGCATCTTCGTGCTGTCTTCGGCAAATTGTAGCCTATACACATATCGCGGCATTGATGTCATGACAAGATTTATTTTATCGCTTGAGACTGTCTTTTTTATTGTCAAGTTTTGTGAAGAAATTGGTATTGTTGTATCGTTATCTTTCCATCCATTTGTATAAAAGACACTAGATATTTCTCTTTCTATTTTCTCATTTACAGATAAATCTTCAATACCATACCCTCCACCATGTTGCTTGTATAGTATTTTTGCACCACTATTGGCAACAAAAAACTTAAAAACATCATTACCGTGAATTGCGTTTGAGGACATAATAAAATCTGGAATCCTTATTTTCAACGCATTCACATCAGAGGAAAATTGACGATAACCTTCCAAGAATATTTTTGGCATGTTGTATACAAACATATTGTAAAGCAGCTGTTCAAACTCGCCACCACCGCCATTAAAAATCTTTTTTCTGTCATTGATATTTATATTGTTACTAATTTTTATATCGTAAGCCATATTGTTAAAAACAAGAACAAATCTTGATTTCAACAATAGTCTAAGTACATTAAATAGTGGATATTTTTTAAAATATGGCTGTGTCACAATTATTGATTTGTTTTGTAAAAGCTTATTTAATAGGGTTGTTATTAATCTTAGTGGTAAGTCTTTGTAGCTGGCTAATATTTTGCGTCTAGAATGTTTTTTTGGAAATCCGTCGGATTTTATATCACTATAATCTATGCCTAAAAACTTAATTATTTGTGAATACAACTGAAGATGATACCACTCATTTGATGCTATCATCTCGGAATATGAAGTAAAGTTGTCTGGCGTATAGTACATATCCTCGCACATGGTATATGCCTGCAAATCGCCGTGGTCTTGTCTTGCTTTTGCAAGGTGATGGTATTTGTCATACAGAACATGGATGAACGGCAACAGCCATGATGACAACAACACTCTCCAATAGTGCTTGTCATGATTAGTGCTATGGTATCTGTTTAGAATATCAACAAGTGAAGCAAGAATGCTTTCATAGACATCGTTGCAGTAAATAATTGCAGATTCAAGCGAGTCAACACCATCCCAAACATAACCTAGGGTTTCATGCTCAAGCTGTCCCAACAAATCTTCTCTATCGTATAGCTTGCACCACTCACCTAGAAAGAGTATCTTTGTATCTTTATTCCAATACTCCTCTATAGAAGTAGTAGCTAGGTGCATCAGTCTACCTTCTCTAACTCAAAAGAAAAATAACAACTGTTTTTACTGATCTTCAAATACTGATTTGAAAACAACAGATAAAAAATTACCAAAAAAGGAAACCAAGACAGCATCCAGATGGTTTTTAGTATCGTTCTTGCCCACAATGGAAAGAAGTTGAACAGTCTAATCAACCATCTCAAGACAGGGCGTGTCTGAATATCATAGCACCTCCAAGCAAAGGTACTGAGACCTGTGTGGTTATCAACGCATCTATGTGCTTTTGATCCTAAATACTCCAGCCACTCTTCTTTGCTTCTGGACAGATTTGTTATCTCGTCATATCTGCCGTTGTCTAACCTCCGAAAATAGTCTGATATAGTCTTGTTGCTGATACGCTCAGATAGTCTTTTGCAGACAAAAGCATCCTTAAAAACCGAATCGTACAAAAGTATCAGCATCTTTCCTTTTGGGTCTAATACTCTGATTGCCTCATTTATAGAGTCTTCGTGACTATTTAGTACGTGCGGCGTATAGTAAAATATCTTCTCGACACTTGCATCAGGGAGTGGTAGGGACTCGTACGCGGAGCACAAAGCACTCTTTGCAAAACCTATCTCTAGTATCTTTTTTACATGGTTTTCTCTAGCATCTATAGCTAGTATGATATTTGGGTAACTAAGCTTTTTTGATATTTTCAACTTGCCGTCAGTATGTGTATCGAACATATCTTGTTTGGATAGATTTGTATCCAAATACCTATCGTACCATATAGGAAAAGAACCACCATGCATCACATAGCTAAACTCGCCGTCACCGGAACCTAGCTCTACAACACCTCCATCCCAATCTAGTTTAAGAAGTATGTCTGATGTAAGAGTGTCATTGACAGCGTCAAATGGCTTTAGAAAATACAAACCAAAATAGTGCCACAGTCTCCACATGCGGTGCAATAGATTATTCAACTATATAAAACTCGTCTTTCAAAAGAGCGCATTGATTCTCTTGTAATATTCTAAATGTCTCCTCAATAAAATCTTGAACACCAACCACCATTACCCTAAAATCATTAAGGTAGCCAATCTGAATTAGATTTTTGTCAATAAGCCTTTTCTCAAGAATGGAATAGTCTGGTTCAATGCCTCTGCCTAGATATCTAACGGAATTAAAAAAAGTTTTCAAAACCTTTTCGTTGTTAACTATAATATCTGGGTAAAAGTAAGCCTTATTATAAACATACGACACACCGACCAAATGCTCAACATGATGCACGAATGTGGAATGATTTATATCCGCGCCAAAATACACAAGCTTGGAGTTGTCTATACTGGCAAATCTATCAAAAAACGAGTGCAGTCCATAGCCGGAAGATGAAATATTTTCAAACAAATGTCTATTTCTACCTCTAACAGCAACGGAATTAATAGGATGAAGGGTTCTTAATGTGCCACTTAAATTCCTAACATATTCTGTAAATATACCAACCTCTGATTTTGTTTCCTCGAGAACAAAAGGCTCTTTTTTTCTCACATAATTGTGTGTAAATGTGGGGACGGCTAATGTGCCAATCTCGTCATCGATATTTAACACATTATTGCAGACCTCATATATACTCTTGCAATATCCTTGGGTATCGTCGTTCTCTATGTCTTTGATTTTTCCTAATTTTTTCAAACTAGTATGAAGCATTACTGAGTCACCAGAACTTAAGCCTAAATCAAGTAGCAGGTTTGCAATTTGTCCTTTTTCCACCATATCGCTATATTGCCATTTTCAAAACTAAATAATTATTCAAGACAAGACCGTCAAGCCCACTGTTTTCCAAAACATAAATAGCCTCTTCCGGAGTATTTACGATTGGGTATCCGTGCAGATTGAAACTAGTGTTCAAGATAGCGCCCCTGCCAGTCAACTTCTCAAACTCTTCCATGATCTCATACACTGCTGTATTTAGCTCTCTAGTGAGCATCTCAGGTCTAGCTGATTTGTCAGCTGGGTGACAGGCTGCCACCATAGCTTCGTACCCCTCGCTAGTAGTATCAAATCCAATTGTCATGTATGGCGACTGTAATTTTTTTGGATTTACCAAATATCTATCTACATATTTGTCCATAACTATCGGTGCAAAAGGCATCCAAAAGTCTCTGTTTTTTATCATTGTGTTTATCGTCTCTTTGACCCTCATATCTTTTGGATCTGCCAAAATAGAACGATTTCCAAGTGCCCTTTGTCCAAACTCCATTCTGCCGGCTGATCTAGCCAATACTTTGCCATCAGCCAAAAGCTTGGCAATATCTTTGGATGTAAAACCAGAAATCACCTTGTATCTGTCGGCTTCTAGGGCAGAGACGGCTTTTGTCTCTTCTTCATATGTGGAGTTTGGTCCAAGATATAGATTCTCTATCGGATAGACATTTTTGGCTTCAAAGCTGCTGTCTATATCTTCTGCCAAACATATTCCAGCACTAATCGCCATAGACTCGTCGCTAGCACTTCCGCCGACAAATATATTTTCTACTTCAGGCATCTCGGCTATCTTGCCCATAGCCTTGATATTCATAGCTACACCGCCGGAGAAAATTATCTTATTGATACCGAATTTCGCGATTGCATTTTTGACCCATGATGTCAACAACTGCTCCACCCACTCTTGAAGACCCCAAGCTATATTGTCAAACCTAATCCCCTCCAGACGCTCTTTGAACCAATAATAGCTATCGGTAGGTTTTTCATGCCACTTAAACTCTATCCCATCTACATACAATGTACTGGCAAACACATCATACGCCTGCCTTCCGTATTTGGCCTTACCGTATGGAGCCAGCCCCATTACCTTGAACTCATGCTCGTTCGGCTTCATACCAAGTAGCAGTGTCATGTATCTGTAGATTCGGCCTATACTGCACTGGTCAGTACTATAGACCCTCTCGTATTTACCGTTTTCATCATAGATACCTATCGTAGCATTGAGTCCATCGCCTATACCATCAACCGTAAAGGACAGAACCCTCTCACCTCTGAAAGGTGAAGCGAAATACGAATAGGCAGAATGGCACCTGTGATGTTCTATTCTACACACCTTTTGTGCCTCTATGCCTAGATACTCCGCCATCATTTTCTCTCTGTCGGAGTTATACTCCTCGCTTCGAGTAGGCTTTTCTTTGGTAGCTTTAAAATATTCGCTTGGGTACATCTCGCAATCAACTTTTTCGGGAAAAACATTTAATAGGTCTTTCTTCGGTTCAATTTTGTCCAATAAAAAAGGTTTCCAAATCTGTCTCTGTTCTTTGAGATAATCAAATGCCGTCCATTTACTACGCCTAACCAACAGATCGTCAAAAGCACCCACATAACTAGCAATAGCGACACCGTCAAGCTCGGAAGCCTCAATGCCTGCTTGTCTTAAACAGTAATCAATAGAGCTTTTTGGAAAGATTTCATCGTTTTTTTGTCTGGAGAATCTCTCCTCGTGGGTTGCAGCCACAACCTTGCCGTCAATATATAATGACGCGGTACTTGGCATATTTAAATATACTGACAATATTTTCATCTACTCTCCAATCTTCTGTTTTCTATTGATATAGTTCTCTACTAAAACTTTTCTGCCGTCCACCATAGCCTCTTCGTTTATCTCCGTAGCCCTTGGATAAAAGCAGTTTTTGCAAGCTTTCATGGACAAAAAACCATCTTTTTTTGCGTGGGTCTCTCTAGCATTTGTGAATGCTTCCCCATGCCATATTTCATGTATTGTTTGATGGTTTGTATCACCCACAGGATGGTCTACAAAATCGTCACTGCTGCACATACATGCCTGCCCATTTGATGCGACTACCACTCTTTGATAATGCTGAGGACAGCTGAAATTATCAACATACACTATGTCTTCGTCCTTGTGTAGATAATCTATTAGCGGATTATAGGCGACCAGATCAACATTTGGAGCTATTGTATTGTAATACTTGGTCGGGTTTTCTCTAATTGCCGGCCATACAGTCTGAATTTTTATTACAGGTTTTACTAGACCATTTTCATCTTTGTATTTTTTGATATCTTTCAGCTTTTGCAGTGTATCTACGAATGTCAACGGTTTTCTGATTTTATTGTATTCCTCGTCTAGTCCATCTATGGATATCGTAATCCAATCAGCCCCGGCATTGGCTATTTTAGAAAAATACTCTATATTTAATTTTGATGCATTTGTCAAAAAAGCAACCTCGGGGATACCTTTTTGTTTGGCATATGCCAAAATCTCAATAAAGTCAGGATGGAGAGTAGACTCACCTATCCAGCTCAATCTCATACAATAAATCTTCCCAGCAACCTCATCAATTATTTTTTTTGCCAAAGCCTTATCCATAAGGCCCTTGCGCCTTTTATCTTTGAACTCTTTGGTTGTTGTAGGACACATAGGACAATCCAAGTTGCACACATCGGCTAACTCCAAATCCACAAGGAGCGGATAATCTCTAACAGTCTTTGTTGTTGGAAGCTCGTTCCAGAGCCTTCTGTATTCATAGTAATCTTCTTCCCAACCTATGGATAATTTCTTACCAAATCCTTCCACTCTCTCGTCGGTATCCAAATCAAAGTGACCTTTATTAACTGGAATATATTTATTTTCACTCATTTTACTTTCCTTCTACTCTTCTATCAATGCGACAATTTTAGTTCATAATAGGGCATAATCTCCCCCCCAAAACTAAGCTTGAACCACCCTCTTTGAGGTGAGTTAACACCCTCCAAATCAACTTCTGAAATGCCAATATTACTCATATCATAAAAAGCATCCCACAAAACAGCCGTGCCACTATGACCATCGCGTTTTGCTGGGTCATTAGCACCAAAAACATAGTAGGCTCTTTTTGTGTCCCAAGCAAAAAATGCCATGCTACCAAGCTCATTTCTGTCATCATAGCATGCGTATATTTTTCCAACTTCTAATGCTAATAAACTATCGATAATACACTTCATGCCTGCTATTTTTTGTGTATCTACTCCCATATCCTGTCGCTGCATGGTTTTGTTATAAAAATCGATAAACTGCCCGCTGTCACGACTATGTAGTGTTCTATAATTTTTTTGAATAGCGTATCTAATCTGTTGCCTTCTAGAAGTAGATGCTTTATTATAGATGGATATATCTTCTAGTGATTTCGAACTCTGGAAGTCAGATATGTCTATGTAGCTCGTATACCTGATGTCAGGCGTATACTGTGGCTTATTATCACCATAATTAACCCATAAAAAAGCTCTAATGTCAACAATACTTGCATGTAAACTTATTTCAATATTTCTATATATCTTGGTCAGTTCTTCAGCAATAAAGGCTTGAATTTTAAACTGCTCTGAGAATTGTTGGGCATGGTTTTGCTTATTTGTTGGTTTATTGTACATGACACCGTTATAGACGATAAGGTCGTCCAAAATGATATCCTTGCCATCGGCGGACTCAATAATTGCCACGGCAGCTCTTAGTTCTTCTTTTTTGTAACAATAAAATGTTTTATAATTTACCTGTGAGGCTTTTAGATAAGCTGATTTCGAAAATATTGTACCGTTTGCGGAGTTATCAATAAACGCATCCCAACTTTCATCCAGACCAGCATTCACCAAAGAGTATTCCATTATTTATCTCTCTCTTTTAAAAACATAATAATATCGTATGAAATATTTTCTAGGTACTCTAAATCAATGTCCTCATTTACCCAAATATTTATAATATGCTCCCCAATCCAATCACTCATAGGCGTATCCACTCTGCCTCTAGGCTCAAACAAAAGATCGATTGAGTGATACCAGCTACTAACTTTATATTTTTTCTGCAATAAAAAAGTGAAAAGTTCATCCCTAAAAAATTCAACAAAAATATTAAAACGCCAATACGCCGAACCTTTTTCAGGCTGTATAACCTGCAATGATTCAAGTCCGGAGTCACCAAACACTCTATTTAGATATTCCGCATTTTTTTTTCTACCTTCAAGTAGCAATTTTATATTAGAAAGCTTATTCATTAAGATATCTATGAAACTGTCACTAAATTTATATAAAAAATGTACTTTATTTTTGATGCACAATGACCTAAACTCTTCATAATGCAAATTTAGACTCTTGCCGTAATCAATATTGTAGAGCTTAGTGTGTGTTTTACTTATATTGTCTATATGTTCCTCGTCAAAAGCATCATACTCTTTTAGCTTTTCTAGCTCATCCACAAGCCTACTGTAGATAATGTCACTATCTGTCAAAATGGCACCACCATGTCCAATATCTATGACCTTGCCAGAACCAAAACTCAAAATTGATACATCACCGAAACTTCCTAGAGATTCATCTTCGATGGACAACCCCTGCGCTACAGCAACATCTTCAATCATAAAAATGCCGTTCTGCCTGCAGAAATTTTGAATACCTTGTATATTACAGACATTGCCGTAGGCATGTACGGCAATCAATGCGTCACAACTATCTCCAGTCAACCCGCTTATGTCTATTCCTAAAGTACTTTTTTCGATATCCACAAACAGCGGCGTGTTATTGGAAAAGTAAATAGGAAGTAAAACATTCATACAGACATTATTTGGAATGGCGACTACCATATTTTCTATTTTTTGAGATTTTAAGACCAAGTATATTGCGGTAGTTCCATTGCCGACCAGCAAACAATACTTCCTCTGGTGTATTTTTGCTAGATACCTCTCTGATCTATTCATATCTGCTTTTCAATTATATTTTTTTCTTCCAACCCCTTAACACTCTCATATATGGTCTCAATGCTAACACCCAACTTTTTACTGATTTCATATATTGACATGCCACCATCCATATAAAATAGACTCCACAAGATAATGTCAAGCGCAGACACACTGCTTCCCGGCAACTGAGCCCCACCAGTTTTTGGATAAAGATCATGCTTGCTTAGCATTACTTCGCAATTTGGATACAGGTTTTTATAGATGATGTTCTTGTCCATTTTACTTATAAGCTGCAGATAAAGTTTTATCGTCATGCTGAGGTTCTCAGGCTTTACAAAGTCAAGATTATCAAGGCTCGTATGATAGTAGTCATACTCATAATATCTATCTTTGGAGATGGTCGCACAGTTAATCCTAAAGCCCTGTGAGGAGTACTGCCTCTCATCACTTCCATGTATATCGAAAGGATATGTCAAAAAATCAATGCCGTTTTCTACAAAGACATCCTCAATTATACGGTTTATGAAGCTATCTTTTTCCCAAGACTGCTTATAGCCATACTTCCCAAGCCCACCGCAAGTAGTGATAACAAGCCCGTTATTGATAGCCTTCATGGCTGCTTCATTGTTTGCACAATACGCAATCGCACCTATAGTCTCTGGAACAAATACTATCCTATAGCTATGCTCTAAACTGCCTTGCATTTTCAAAAGCTCTCTAGCGATAAACGCGGTAGCAACCACGCCGCTAAGACTATCGTTAGCCATTGACGGATGGCATATATAGCAAGAAATCAGATACTCCTTACTGCTTCTGCCGCTTATCAGAAGCTCCCCAAGAGACAATGAACCGTCTTTTAGTTCGCTATCGACAAACACTTCATACTCGTCATCTTCACAAAACAGCTCTTTGTACTGATTGTAGCTAACGCAAAAACCCCAATTCTCGCTATAGTAACTTGTTCTATACGGAATAGCATCTGGAAGTTCCTCGATGTAGTGCAGATTGTTTTTTAGATCATCTAGACGCATTTTCTTGTGTATCGGAGCGGAATAGCTTACCAGATGAAGATTTGAGCTTTTAAACTCTACAATCTTCTCTCCTTTGGAGTTTTTAATCCAAGCATCTCTTACACTCCACTCTTTTGGAATACTCCAGTCATAGACCTTCGCGCCCGTCGGATATTCAACCACCCTTAACGGCACAAGCTCCTGTAATATTTTTAGCGTCTCCCTATTGCCTTCTCCGGTAATACTTCTAGTGATAGGAAAAAGTCTCCTCAGGAGAGCATCAGCTTCATGTGAGAAATCTGTCATCTAAACATATTCCATTTGATTACGTCATCTTCTTTGATATTGACAGCAGTAGTTTTGCCGATAATTTCATCTATAAACCTAGGACTTACACCGTGCGCTGGTCTTTTAAATGTAAGGTCCGACCTATCCACCACCTTACCAGCAGGAATATCCTTTAGCGCGACTAGACTCCTTCTGGCGTTGTTTCTAGCTGGCTCTTCGTCAGCAAGAGCCTCCACTTTAAAGCTTCCAAGCACCTCAAATGTACGCTCTAGATTTTTTCTAAAAAGCTTCAAATCCTCCATATCCATCGCATGATAGTGATCATTTCCCGGAAGGGTTTTATCGTGTGTAAAGTGCTTCTCTATTATGACGCTTCCTAGTATGGTTGCCATCTCGCACACCTTCATATCTTGTGGCAAAGTATGGTCGCTATAGCCGATTATCTTGTCCGGAAAAGCTTTTTTGAGCCCAAGTATCATCCCGAGGTTGGCATTGGCATCTGGGGTTGGGAGTTTAGGACGCAGTGAAGAAGCGCCAACGGATTGCCTTTTGCCTCTATCCAGCCTACAGCCTCTTGTATTTCATATAGATGGCTAGCTCCAGTGGACAGTATGATTGGCTTACCGAAGTCGCACATAAACTCTATAAAAGGTTTGTTTGTTATGTCTGAAGAAGATATTTTAAAGACATCCATCATATCGTTTAAAAATGTCGCGGACTCCACATCAAAAGGCGTGCTCAAAAACTCAATCCCTACTTTGTCACAATAGTTTTTAAGCTCCTGCATCTCACTTTTCCAGAATTTATCATGTTTTGTAAAAAGCTCATATTGCGACTTCGTAGGCTCTTTCGTAGTATCCCAATAGGCAGGCGAATCTTTTGAGGCTATTGTGTTACTACGAAAGAG
>CAZNYV010000074.1:0-10233 GCA_964577355.1 uncultured Campylobacteraceae bacterium | reverse complement strand
CAAATAGCCACTACGAAGGCTCTTACCTAGAAACCAAATAGGCAGGCCAATCTTTAGAGGCTATTGTGTTTGCCAAAAATGTCTGAAATTTTATAGCGTCAGCCCCGCCCTCTTTTGCCTCATCTACAAGCCTCTTTGCTATATCCATGCTACCTTCGTGGTTTACGCCGGCTTCGGCTATAATATACGGCTTATATAGCATCGTTTCATGCGGGTCAATTGCACCAAAAAGCTCTTTTAATTTCATCTTTTTTCTCCAAATATTTTTATTAATTCGCCAGATATTGTATTTATACTTATATCTTTCATTGCTAGATTTCGGTAGTCATCAAAAGTATCTACATCAAATCTCAACTCAGGATGATGCAGTTCGATATTCTGCGGGTCAAATGTTTTTATATCAAAACTGTCCGCGTTGTCATGTATATACGACAAGCAGTGCTCTTTGTGATGTTGCGTCGTAACCACTTGATTTAAATGCTTTAGCAAATCAAACGAAATCATCTCAGCACCAAGCCCATCAGGATATTTATTGTTTTTTGGAATGTGGTTATAAGCATAGTCGCAAGCGTTGCTTTTATAAAACTCTATCAAACTGTCTATCTCGCCGCCGTCTATTAGCGGATTGTCGGCACAAATGCGTACTATATTTGTAGCTCCCATATCTTTTACGGCTTCATAAAACCTGCCAAGCACATTGCTCTCGCTACCCCTAAAAACCATAACACCTAGCTCTCTTATATATCTGTCTAGTATGTCATTATCTTCGCCTTCCGGTATGGCAACCACAATGTCGTCCAGCAATTTTGATTTTTTTGTTCTATGAATCACCCACTCAACAATCGGGCTTCCATGCAATGACAGCATCATCTTGTAAGGAAGCCTAGTTGAACCAAGCCTAGCTTGTATTATTGCAACGGTTTTCATAACAGCCCTAATATCGTATTGACTACTTTTTGTTTATTTTCCCTAAAGTTAAAACGTTGAGTGTTCAAAAATAGAAGCTTCCTGTAATCGCTGTCTTCTATGAGTTTTTCAAAAATAGTTTTGATCTTATCGGCTGTATCGTCCGCGTAGACACCTAGATTGACAAAGCCGTTTTCTAGTGAAGCAAAGCTGTGCGTTGCCTCGCGTTCGTGATGGCAGATAACAATAGCTGGAATGCTCATATCTGCCAATTCATAAATCGTTCTACCATTTGAAGAAATAGCTATTTGGGTTTTTTCCATTATTTTTGAAATAACACCGCTTGCGTATGTTAGTTCGATATTTTTGTATTCACACCCATCCAAAAACTCTTCAAGCTCTTTCTTAAAACAGTAGCCTGACCCGCAGACAACATATATCTTGATAAGATTTTTTTTAGCCGTATGCAACACAGCTTTGAGTGCCATCAAAGTAAGATTATTTTGATCTGTACCGCCAAATGTAAGCATTATAGCTGTGACGCTATCCATGAATTCGTGAGGCTTGGCGTCATAAAACTCATCTCTTAATGCTAGATATTGATGGCCCCATCTATAGTTATCACCCCCGCATTGTGGCTCATCATACAGCTCGTTAAAAACAAGGTCGGCAAATCTAGAACCGCTACCCAAATCTTCAAAATTCACGACTTTTATACCGTTCTGTTTGAGAGTCGAGATAAAAGACTCTTCAGTATTTAAAACATCATTAATAACCAGATCCGGTTTTAGCTGCAATATCGTCCCTAAAACATCAGACGAGGCAAAAACCTTATAATCCATAGCCGCCACTCTATCAACCACGATCTTGTAGCGTTCGTCACAGACAAAAACAACCTCATGATCAGAAATTTCATGAGCAAGAGCCAATGAGTGATATATGTGTCCCATACCGATTGCCATGTCGCCGATAACATTAAATACTACGCGTTTTCTCTGCAAAACCTTTTCGCATACCCACCAGTCTTGATAACTCTCAATCTCAATAGACTTCTCGTTACAGATGACATATGGTCTAAAACTAATAATTTTTGATTTTAACAAAGATTTTTCGAGGATATGGAATGCCTTTAACTCCTCAAAATAAGTATCACTCTGGACGCTCTCCAGCACATCATTTTTTTGCCTTAGCAGTTTGCGCCCCTTCTGTCTGACTGATGTTAAAACAGATGATTTATCGCCAAGATACACATTATACGCATCCTTTAGCACATCACTGTCAACTAGTGGAGTATTTGCTCTGTACAGCAATATATTTTGATGCGGCAATACATCTACAATAGAGCCGACAATACCAAGTATATTATCAGAGTTTAGTGATATAGTAATGTCTTTATGGTGCTTAATACCATTTCTTTCAGCTATTAGTGCAATCTCTTCAGAGTCAGTAATTATCAGTATATTTTCACTGCTTGTTAAATCTATTGCAGTATCTATAGCCCTCTGAATAAGCGTAATTCCGTTTAGTTTTTTGATTAGCTGGTCTGGTATGACAGCATTTTTCTTTATAGCAGGAATTACAACCAACAGTTCTTTCATGGCTATCTAAGCTCTTTCATAACTTCTATTGTAGATTGTAGCATGTAATCAAAATCCTCGTCGCTCATCCAATGCTGAAATGGAAATGAAATCATATTATCAAAAAATCTATCCGCATTTGGACAATTCGCATCTCCAAAGCCAAGTTTTTGATACAGGGGGTAGCGGTTTAATGGGTAATACTGGACGACACACTTAATCTTTTTGTCATATACAAGCTTTTTCATAATATCATCACGCCTGCCGCTATCTACATACCCCACTAAGAGATGATAGTTGTGCCTAATGTCATCCACTCTGTGAAACTTTAATTCTCTAAACTCTTTTAGTGCGTCTATAAATCTAATGGCCCTATCTCTTTTTTGGCTATTCATCTCATCTAATCTATCAAGAAGTTTTGTCCCGAGGGCACACTCTACCTCGCCTAGGCAGTAGTTATTTGGCATTATATTTTCACCATCAAGACTTGGCAGATCAAGGTTTCCCATGGCAGGCTGCCAATAGTTATCCCTTTCGTAATCAAACCCGCAATGACCGTTATGCCTGAGCATTGGTACTATATCGGCGTATTTTTTGTCTTTTACGGTAAGCATTCCGCCCTCACCAAGAGTTGTGATATTTTTGTGGGAGTGAAATGAAAATATTCCAAAATCACCAAAGGTGCCGGCTTTTTTACCATTTAGCTCAGTGCCCATAGCTTGAGCCACATCCTCTATGAGCAAGATATTTTTCTCTTTTGCAAACTCTGCAATCTCTTTTATCTCAGGAATGATGAAGCCGTATAGATGCACCACAACTATTGCCTTGGTAGCAGTAGATATACATCTCTTTATACTATCAAGAGTAACGACTCTTGTATGCAGGTCCACATCGGTCCAAATAACATTGGCTCCTTTTTTGACAAAAGGATAGACACTTGAAGTGAATGTATGGCTGGTGGCAATTATTTCGTCGCCATCTTTGAACAGACACATTTGGGCAGCAATCTCAAGTGCAGCAGTGGCATTGCAAAGTGCAAATGCGAACTTATTACCGTTGTACTCGCAAAATTTATTCTCAAACGCATCCCTATGTTTACCTTGTGTTAGGGGGTCTGCGTTTTGCATTGCCTCGACAACTACTTCAATCTCTTCTTGTGTATACCGATGTCCTGTACCGCTAAAATTTATTCTAAACTGCACTAGTAGCTACATCCTTTTGAATATTTCTTTTACTTTTTCGTATGTTAAAACATTTTTAAATTCATCCCCTAGGGCATTTGAAAGTGGTTTCTCATGTATAACCGTAGAGTTATACAGCTTTATGTAGGTATCCTCATCAAGTGACGACGCTATACCGCTAGGAACTTCAATACCTTGTTTTTGGGACATTGCTTTAAACTCTTTAAATTCAGATGGGTAGAACTCCTCCATAGCGTTCATCGTAATACAATTGCCTATGCAGTGGTGCGTGTCAAGTACTACGCTAAGACCAGCAGAAAATGGATGAACAATACCGACAAAACTATTTGCAAGTGCACAACCGCCGAGATATGAAGCCACCATGAGCTTTTCCCTATTTGCGTCGCTCATCATGTCCTCACTCAAAAATACCTCTCTGCAAAGCTCAATCGCCTGTTTAGAAAATGCATCGCCTATAGCATTTCTGTATCTTCCGTTTAATGATTCTATGCAATGTATATATGTATCCATACCAGTATAGAAATATTGCTCACGCGGAACCGTCCTTGTGAGTTCAGGATCCAAGATAAGCTGGTCGTAAATTGTAAAATCACTATTCATGCCTAGTTTTAAACCGCTTTTAGGGTTGGTCATCACACATGTCCTGCTGGCCTCAGCACCAGTTCCAGAGATAGTAGGGATGCCTATCTTATAAATACCTCTATTTTTTACCAAGTCCCAGCCTTGATAGTCCTCAGCGTTCCCTTTGTTTGTCAGAAGATTTGCAACAGCCTTGCCTGTATCAAGTGTGCAGCCCCCGCCGATAGCGACTATAGCTTTTGGATTGTTTTTATTTTTAGAAACTAGAATATCCCTAAATTCATTTATAAACTTAGTTTTTGGTTCATCTTTAGTTTGTACAAAAAATAACTCATCTTGATTCTTAATGGAGATGCTTTTTAAAAGTTCACTTTCTTTAAAATACTCATCTATAAAGTAGACAATATATGTGTTTTCAGATTGTTTATTTTCTAAAATTGACTCTAAATTAGTTAAGGCACTTTTTCCAAACATATAATTTAATACATTTTTTGAATTACTCATCTTTTACCTCTATAAATACTAAAATTACAAAAACCAAAATATGCTCAAAAT
Organism: uncultured Campylobacteraceae bacterium; assembly: GCA_964577355.1. Classification (GTDB taxonomy): domain Bacteria; phylum Campylobacterota; class Campylobacteria; order Campylobacterales; family UBA6016; genus CAZNYV01. The sequence continues at coordinate 5,414 of CAZNYV010000074.1, read as the reverse complement.
AGCCCTAAAATAGTGGTTAGAAGCTCAGCTGTATGAGACTTCAAGCTTCTGTTATTGATGGATTACTACAATCATTCGTGCTATTCTTACGGCTCTTGCCTAGTATTTTGACATACCTTTAAAACTTTATAATAACCAGAAAAGTCTAAACAGCAGAATCATTATAGCCTCCCATCAGCACTCTCAAGTACCCCTTTGATATCAAATACTATATTTGTATCCGCTTTGGGCTGTAGTGCCTTAAATTCATTATGAGCTACGGCGAGGACGATAGCATTGTAACTATTAAAATCTAGAGCATCTTTTACTAAAAGTTTAATTCCATACTCGTGCTTGACTTCATTTGTATCTGCCCATGGATCAAATGTATCCACATTGCACCCGAAGTCCGCTAGTTCTCGTATAACATCAATCACCCTCGAATTTCTGATGTCTGGACAATTCTCCTTGAACGTAATTCCTAGCACTAGTACCTTTGAGCCTTCTATTTTGTGACCTTTTTGTATCATTAGCTTGATGACTTTGTTGGCTACAAAGATACCCATGTTGTCGTTGATTCTTCGTCCCGCATGAATGACTTGTGGATGATAGCCTAGTGACTCCGCCTTGTGCGTGAGATAGTACGGGTCTACGCCTATGCAGTGACCGCCTACCAGACCAGGGCGGAACTTTAGAAAGTTCCACTTGGTGCCAGCAGCTTCTAGGACTGAGTTGGTATCTATTCCCATTTTGTCAAACAGGAGCGCAAGCTCGTTTACAAAAGCTATGTTAATGTCTCTCTGGGCATTTTCTATGACTTTTGCGGCTTCAGCTACTTTGATAGTTGGTGCTAGGTGTGTGCCTGCTGTGATGATACTTTTGTATAGTTCATCTACTTTTTGTGCAATCTCTTGCGTACTACCACTGGTAATTTTGAGTATTTTTGTTACCGTTCTCTCTTTGTCGCCTGGATTGATTCGTTCTGGCGAGTAGCCACAGAAGAAGTCAATATTAAACTTGAGCCCTGAAAACTTCTCAAGCACCGGCACACAGTCTTCCTCAGTGCATCCTGGATAGACTGTTGATTCATATATGACTATATCATCTTTTTTTAATACTTTTCCTACTGTCTCAGAGGCTTTTATGAGGGGGGTTAGGTCTGGTTTTTTGTATTTGTCTATCGGTGTTGGGACTGTAATTATATAAATATTCGAGTCTTTTATATCTTCAATGTTGTTTGTGATTTTCAGATAGTTGTCTTTTAGGCTTGGGTTAAACTGTGGTAATACTTCCTTGAGTTGTTCACTTGATAGCTCAAGTGTGAAGTCGTTTGCACTGTTTAGTTCATCTATTCGTTTTTGGTTAATATCAAAGCCTGCTACTGGGTATTTACTAGCAAAAGCCTGCGCTAGCGGGAGTCCTACATAGCCTAGTCCGATGATGGCGAGTTTAAACTGCATCTTTTGCTCCCCTAAAAAACTGCACGACAAAGACTAAAAACATACCCAAGATGACTCCTGTGACGATAGAGACACTCATGGTAAGTGCTGGTTTTGGTTTGATAGGTTTTGTCGGTGTGATAGGAGGAGTGACTAGCTCAAACACACCGATATTTGCTAACGCCGTCTCATAGGCAGACTTCTTCTCTGTAATATCAAGCAGCACAGTGTCCATGGATAGTGGGTTGAATCCAACTGTAGCTGATTTTGATGACAATACCTGTGATTTTACTATATCTTTGATTTGGAGATTTTTAGCGTATTCGGTATCGATTTGTGCTATTAGCTTCCTTGTATCTGCTTCGGCTTTTTGGAGTAGCGGCTTGATTGATTTGTTTTCATTTAGAAACACCAAAAGGTCGGTTTGTGCCTTTATAAAATCAGCAGGATTGTTCACTAGTACATTTACGGATAGCATATTTGACGGTTGGGTTTTGGATAGCTCAAAAGTATAAAAGCCTGACTCCTTTTGTTTTTCAGCTAGTAATGTTTGTGCGATGTTGTTTATATTGCTTGTAGCATTTCCAGCTATCGGCATCCTGATGAGCAGTGACTCAGAGTATGTAGGAGGTGTGATATATAGATACGCTCCAGCCATCAAGATAGCCATAGATATAGTCGCCACCAATATCTTCCAGCCATCTTTGATGGTAGCTAGAAGCTCTCTCAGGTCTATTTCGTCTTCTGATATTGTTGTAATTTGCGCATGTTGATTCATATTTCGTACTGTCCTAGTAGATAGTTATGGAGCACGATTGTAGCAAAAAAGATATTTGAGATTTATTTCTGTTTCAGATACCAACCATATACCATTCTGATACCTTCTTCAAGCTCCACTTTGTGTATCCAACCTAAAGAGAGTTTAGCTTGGATACATTTGTTGGTTTTTCCATAGTACCGTCTGGTTTGAAAATATTATAAATTAATTCGCCGTTATAGCTAATTCCTTTTTTTATTTCGCAAAACTATAATAATAAACCACTCTAAAGTCGGTTCTGTCGAGGCTTGGCGTAGCTAAGTGGTTAGCACTATTTGACTCATCTTTGAATGAATATCTGATTCGTAGTTTGTTTGAAGCATCAAATTTATACCAAATATCGGTTAGTGTTTCGGAGAAACCATCCTTAACACTGTTTTCTTTTGCTATTACATTTACGCGCCCCAACTTGACTGTTAGATTTTGCATAGGTTTTAGCACAATATATCCGCCGACCGCTTCGCTTGGTTCGTAATTGGCATATCCTTGTTGCCAATCTGTGTACATTTCGCCTGATTCGATGGCCTTGAAGTTGTTGTCCGTGATTTTGTTATAAACTATAGCAGTATCGATGTAGTCAAAGTTAACTCCTGCTGTGGCACCATACATATGAGAGTCTTTTGTTGTTTTGTAGTCATTTCCGCCATACTGACCTGCTACGAAACTATCTTTTGTGATTGAGTATTTCATGTCAAGGTATCTGTAGTCTGTGTAGCCAGTAGAGCTTATTTTTGCATCGTCTACGGCTTTTGCATATTGCGCTCTGATTTTGCTATTTTTGATTGAGCTGTTTTCGACATAAAAATATGTCAACCCTTTGTCCCCCCAAGTAGTTTCCATATTGTTAAATTTGTCAAATTTTGAGCAAAACCCACTATATCTACCAATCCAACCAGCCTCTAAAAGTGTGTCGTCCAGCTCTCTGCTTCGAACAACCGCCGCTTGATAAGTAGCTGGCAGTAGTCTCAAATCATGGTCGTTTGCGAGAGGGGTAAAAAGTCTTTGATTGCCGACTTGCAGACTTGTTTTGCCGTATGTGTATTTGATATAAGATTCACCTACGAATGACAGATTATCATTTGTGCCACTTTCTAGCAGTGAACTTCCAGCCCCATCGGCTCTATCCGTCAAGCCCACTAGATAGCTTCCATAGCCTGCAAGTCCTAGTTGCAACCCATAGTAACTCCCAGTTTCTACTTTTGCTATGCCTCCAGCTGTTAGTGCCTGCGCAGCGGTGTGGTTTGAGTTTGCATTGCTCCTGTCAAAGTAAAATACTCTTGTGTCAAGACTTATTTTGCTGTCTTTTAGCACGCCATCAAAGCTATCTGCAGCAAACAGCGACGAAAGCGCAATCGTAATGGGTAGTAATGTTTTTTTCATATTCTCTCTTTTGTTTTATTCGACTACCACTTGGTATATTACGCCTTTTCGTCTGACATATATCATTTTGTTTTTGAGGCTTCCTATTGATTTTTTGATGTCAATTGCACCTTGTGCTGAGGCGACCTCTTTGTCTTCTATCTGCACAATCAAGTCGCCCTCCATGAACTCATTTTTGGATGCTTCAGAGTTTGGCTTGACACTTACCACTAGCGCACCTTTTTGTTGTAGCGACAATCCATATTGCTTTGCAAGTGCATTACTTATGTCGGCGATGCCTAGTCCGTCGAGAAGCTCGAAGCTTGCATTTGATGCGACTATAGTTTTGTCACTTATTTTTTGCAGTTTGAGTGTTATTTTTATTGGTTTGCCACTTCGTAATATCTCAAGCGTAACTTGCGTATTTGGTTCCAATGAGCCTATGAGGTTTTTTAGAAATGTACTATCAGGAACGGTTTGATTGTTTAATTTGAGTATCAAATCCCCCCTCTTCATACCGGCATTATCAGCGGGAGAGTCTTTTTCGACCTCTAGTAGTACCGCGCCATGTTCTTTGTTGTAGTATTTGCGTTCTTTTTCGCCCATATCCCTCATAGATATACCGATTCTCCCTCTCTCTACTTTGCCTTTTTCTACTAGCTCTTTGCATATTTTTTTGACCGTTGAGGATGGTATAGCAAAACCTATGCCGTTGTTTTGACCCGTTTTGGAGAGTATTGCGCTATTGATACCTATCAATCCACCTTTGCTATCGACTAATGCGCCGCCAGAGTTGCCTGGATTGATGGATGCGTCAGTTTGGATGAAGTTTTCATAATCATTGAGTCCCATGCCTGATTTGTTGAGAGCGGAGATGATGCCTTGTGTGATTGTCTCGCCTACACCAAATGGATTGCCGATTGCAAAAACTACATCTCCCTCGTGAACCTTGTCGGAGTCAGCAAATGCGATAGGAGGAAGTTCTTTTGCCTCTATTTTGATGACAGCAATATCTGTTTTTGGGTCTGTGCCAACTAGTTTGGCAGGGATTTCTTTTTTGCTATTTGACAAGACGACCATTATCTCATCCGCGCTATCTACGACATGATTGTTGGTTACGATGTATCCATCGCTTGTGATAATCACGCCAGAGCCTAGTGATTTTTCCACTCTATCTTTTGGAACCATATTGCCGAAGTTTTGACCGAAGAATTGTTGGAAAAGCGGATCATTCATAAAAGGATTTTGTACTGCTTGCTGCTTGAGTGTTTTTTTGGTAAAAATATTTACTACGCTCTTTTTGGGCTCTTTGATAGCGTCGTAGTATGAGAGTAGTGCGCCATCAGTTGGCATTGTGCGTTTGAGTTCTTGAGAGTTTGATTCGGTAAATGTGATAGCATTTGCTTTTGTGCCTAACGATACTGCACCGCTTATCAAAATGGCTGAGCAAATTATGGTTGAAACAATAAACTGTTTTTTTGTCATTTTTTACCTCATGTTTTTCTGATTTTAGGTTAGAATCATAGCATACATTGCTAAATGGTTGGTGGGATGAAGCTACTGTTTTTGTTGCTTGTGAGCTGTTTTGTAAGTTTTGCTGATTGCTCGCAACATATCGGTTCTGTGCAGATAAATGAGCTGTTTGTGGGGCAAGATGACAAGAGTAGTAGTGCCAATTGGGTTGAGCTCAAACTAAACAAAAGCGATACAAATCTAACCAGCTGGCAGCTACAAATCTCACAGTCTGACAAAGTGAACCAAACTATAGCAATCGACTCCACCTCTTTCGAAGCAAATGGTAATTATCTAACAACTACTGT
>CAZNYV010000073.1:0-10449 GCA_964577355.1 uncultured Campylobacteraceae bacterium | reverse complement strand
GCGGAATCGTTCCATTTCTCAAAATCACAAATGACATCGTCGTGGCAGTCGACCAACTAGGCACTAGAAAAGGTGCAATTGCTGTTTATATCGAAACTTGGCATACAGATATACTCGATTTTATCGACCTTAGAAAGAATTCAGGTGAAGAGAGAAGAAGGGCGCACGATATTTTCCCATCACTTTGGATAAGCGACCTCTTTATGAAAAGGGTTGAGGCTAATGAGAGCTGGACGCTCTTTGACCCGTATGCGGCACAAGGACTAACAGAAGTATTCGGTGATGAGTTCGAGGCACTTTACACAAAATACGAGGCAGATAGTAGCATACCAAGGGAAACAATGCCTGCAAAAGATTTGTGGAAAAAAATCCTAACCTCTTATTTTGAAACAGGTAGCCCATTCCTTTGCTTCAAAGATACGGCAAACAAAATCAATCCAAATGCACATATGGGCGTCATCAGAAGCTCCAACCTCTGTACCGAAATCTTCCAAAACACTACGCCTAACAACTGTAAAGTAAGAGTCAAATTTGGCGACGGAAGCGAACAGCTTTTTGAAGAAGATGAAATCATCACAACCGATGAGGGTGTAACCAAAAAAGCAAACAAAATCAGCTCTATCGACCATATGGCTGGCAAAACAGTCTATATCGTCGAAAAAATTGCAGACGATGGGCAAACTGCAGTCTGTAACCTAGCGAGCATCAACCTGTCAAAAATTCATACAAAAGAAGATATCGAAAGAGTTGTACCAATCGCAGTTAGAATGCTAGACAATGTAATAGAGCTCAACTTCTACCCTGTAGAAAAAGTCAAAAAAACAAATCTTCTAAGTCGTGCGGTTGGAGTAGTCGCAATGTGTGAATCTCAGCTTTTGGCAGACAAAAACATCGTCTGGGGCTCCGAGCGACACTTCGCATATATCGACGAAATATTTGAGACTATCTCATATAACGCTATCAGTGCTAGTTCTGATCTGGCAACAGAAAAAGGTTCATATCCGCAATTTGCAGGCTCAAGATGGTCAAGAGGTGAACTACCGATAGATAAAGCTTCTGAAGAGGCGATAAGACTCTCTGGCAGAGGTCTTTTCGGCAATGAGTATGATTGGGACGCTCTTCGAGAAAAAATCAAAACAAATGGTATGAGAAATGGTTACTTGATGGCAATAGCACCAACTTCAAGCATCTCGATTCTAGTCGGTACAACTCAAACTATCGAGCCAATTTACAAACGAAAATGGTTTGAAGAAAACCTCTCAGGTCTCATTCCTGTCGTCGTTCCAAACCTCAGCATTGACAATATTGAGTACTACACATCTGCCTATGACCTTGACCAACAAATATTGGTCAAAGCAGCAGCGGTCAGACAAAAATGGATTGACCAAGGTCAAAGTCTCAATATATTTATGAAGCTAGAAAATGCGAGCGGCAAAGTACTAAACGACATCTATATGCTAGCTTGGAAACTCGGGCTCAAGTCTACTTATTACCTCAGAAGCCAAAGTCCTGATAATGAAATCAAAGAAGATGATGTCGTAGATAGAAGCATAGAGTGTGAGGGTTGTCAATAAAGCCTTGTTTGAATTTATCCACCAATGCTCAAACGGTTTCACGATGGGTTCCCCAAAATCAAAAGATTTTGACCCTATCGCTGCAAATGTTTTTGCTTTTGGTGTCTAAATCATACAAATAGCTTGAGTAAAAAAGTGGTCTGTGGTATCGACGAAGCTGGACGGGGACCGCTTGCAGGTCACCTCGTCGTAGCTGGCGTTGTCCTAGCCTCACCAGTTGATGGTCTCAATGACTCCAAAAAACTCACCGAAAAAAAACGAAAACTCCTCTTTGAACAGATAATCCAAAATTCTACCCATCACTACTGCATCTGGAGTGCAGAGCAGATAGACACACTCGGATTGTCCCACTGTATGAAAAGCTCTCTTTTTGAGATAAAATCCACTATCAAGGCAGACAAATATATCTTCGATGGGAATACTAGCTTTGGCGTAGATGGCATAAAAACAATGATAAAAGCAGATGCCCAGATGAGTGAAGTAATGGCGTCAAGTATCCTTGCCAAAACCATTAGGGATGATTTGTTGATGGCAGAAGCTGAAAAATATAATGAGTTTTCATTTGCCTCACATAAGGGCTACGGAACAGCAAAACATATTGAAGAGATAAAAAAACACGGATTAAGCCCTCTTCACCGCAAGAGTTTTTGCGGGAAGTTTACAGGCGAAGTATCGAGCGGGCTCTTTTGGAGTGTTTAGACATTAAACCTAAAGTGCATTACATCGCCATCATTCACGACATACTCTTTGCCCTCTAGTCTCATTTTGCCTTTTTCTTTTGCACCAGCCTCACCACCACACGAGATGAAATCCTCATAAGCGATAACCTCCGCACGAATGAACCCTTTTTCAAAGTCATTATGGATGACACTTGCAGATTTTGGAGCTTTCCACCCTTTTTCTATAGTCCAAGAACGCACCTCTTTGACTCCAGCGGTAAAATAGCTGATGAGTCCTAGTTTCTCAAACCCTTTTCTGATGATTTGATTTAGACCAGACTCTTTGACGCCAAGCTCGGAGAGAAATTCATCTCTCTCATCATCTGCCAGTCCGACTAGCTCTTCTTCTACTTTTGCACAAATCTTGATAACATCTGCACCTATTTTTGCAGCATGCGCCACGACTTTGTCATAGTTCGTATTTGCACCAGTCAAGCTAGCTTCATCAACATTTGCGGCGTACATCATCTCTTTTGCTGTGATTAGTCTGATTTCTCTATTTAGTGCATCAAACTCTTCGCTATCTACTTTTGAGAAAGTTTTGGCAAATCCGCCGTCATTGAGATGTTTTAGTAGTTCATTTGCCACCTCTAGCTGTGCTGCAGCTGTTTTGTCTGTTTTGGCTGATTTTACTAGTCGCTCGATTCGCTTGTCCAATGTCTGAATATCAGCCAACAGAAGCTCAGTTTCGATGATTTCGATGTCTCTTATCGGGTCTATTGAGTTTTCAACATGCGTGACATTATCATCTTCAAAACATCTGACAACATGAAGCACCACGCCGACATCTTTGATATTTCCTAGGAATTGATTGCCTAGACCTTCGCCCTTGCTCGCACCCTTGACAAGCCCAGCAATATCGACGAAATCGACTTGCGAGTGCATCACTCTTTCTGGTTTGACTATTTTTGATAGCTCGTCTATCCTATGGTCAGGCACCTCAACTATAGCTTTGTTGGGCTCTATCGTACAAAATGGATAGTTCGCTGCCTGTGCATTTTGCGCTTTTGTCAACGCATTAAAAGTTGTCGATTTACCCACATTTGGCAGTCCTACTAGACCTACACCTAGACCCATATTTGTTCCTTTTTAATTATTACGCATAAATGAGCAAAGCCCATTTATGAGGCAAGGACACTGGTGTCCTTTGCAATCCCCTAAAGCTTTTCGTATAAAAATACGAAAGAATATAAGGATTTTGTTGGCGGGATTGTAGCTGAAAAGGGCTTTTTGATGAGTATATATAGCTCTTTAAGGAGTCGCAGAAACACTATCTAGATATCTATTTAGTGCCAAAACTTCGAAAATAACAAACAACTAACAATATTAAAAATATATTCATAATACGATATAAATAATGAGTATGGAAATACAAAGACACAAATCAGTAATGAAATATTTAGAACTTCGCTTTTTCTCGTGTCTTTTGAATATATTTTAAACCACTTCACTAAATAAACAATTCCTGTAATAAAAACTCCAATAGAAGCAAGTAAAAAGCCAATATCGATAGAGTCTAAAACGGAAGTATAAAATTTATTGACAAGCTTCATCATATAGGTCGCCGTAAAAACTATATAAGCTACGGCAAATCTATATATAACTTTTGGAGACCAAGCTACATTTTCAGCCCCTTGATCGTAGCCTAACTCGCCCTTTTCTTCGTCTTCTATTTTCGCAGACTCTTTTTCTTTAAAGCTGATACCAATAGAGGCCATAATGCCGCCAGACAAACCGATTAAAGTTCCAATCAAAAATAGCCATGTCTTTTCTATGTCTGCCAAACAACAATGGTCTCTTACTGATATTGAAACTATAAAAAACGCAACACCAAGCAATGTAACTGATGTATATATTTTTCTATAACAAAATATTTTTAACTTTGTGAAAAATCTTAAATCGTTTGTTTCTTTTAGAGATGCTTTTTGATAGGCAATAATTGAAATAACAATGACGATAGCAAGTGGAGTAGCAAGCAGTAGGGTCTGCAAGCTACTCATTTAATTGTTTGGCCCCACGATATATCCAGCTATCGCACTAGCCGCGGCTATCGCCGAGTTGGCTAGGTAGACTTCGGAAGTTCTAGCACCCATTCTGCCGACGAAGTTTCTGTTTGTCGTGGCGATAGCTCTTTCGCCATCGCCTAGTATGCCCATATATCCGCCTAGACATGCGCCGCATGTAGGGTTGCTAAATACCGCTCCCGCCTCTACAAATATATCCACATATCCCAGTTTATAAGCTTGCAAAGCGATTTTTTGCGTTGCGGGCGTGATGATTAGCCTCACATGAGGAGCTACTTTTTTCCCTTTTAGTATCTTTGCCGCCATCTCAAGGTCGCTTAGTCTACCGTTGGTGCATGAGCCGATGAACGCTTGGTCTATCTTGATTTTGTCCGCTACCGCTTGGCTCAGAGGTTTGCCATTACTCGGCAAGAATGGATATGCGATGACTGGCTCAAGAGCCGCTACATCTATCTCTAACACTTGGCAATACTCAGCATCCTCATCAGAGTAAAACTCTTTTGGGGTACGGGCTAGGTTTTTGTCCGCCAAAAATGCTCTCGTTGTATCATCCACCACTACGATGCCGTTTTTCGCTCCCGCTTCGATAGCCATGTTACAAAGGCTAAATCTATCATCCATCGTGAGGTACTGTATAGTATCGCCCGTGAATTCCAAAGCTTTGTAAAGTGCGCCATCCACGCCTATCATTCGGATGATTTCTAGGATAAGGTCTTTGCCCGTGACGAACTCTTTTGGTTTGCCTTTGAAGACTACTTTGATAGTCTCAGGCACTTTGAACCAGTTTTCACCCGTTATCATCGTGAATGCCAAGTCTGTACTGCCCATACCTGTAGAGAATGCACCGAGAGCTCCGTGTGTACAAGTGTGAGAGTCTGCACCTATGATGACATCGCCAGGCACTACAAGCCCTTTTTCAGGAAGCAAGGCGTGCTCGATACCCATGTCCTTTTCATCAAAGAAGTGCGGCATATTATGTTTGGCGGCAAAGTCACGGCTGATGCGCGCTTGATTGGCACTTGCTATGTCTTTTGCTGGGATGAAGTGATCCATTACGATACAAAAACCGTTCGGATTGGCTAGTTTTGCCGCCCCTGATTCTTCAAATGCTCTGATAGATAGAGGCGTCGTAATGTCGTTGCCTATCGTCATGTCTACCTTGACTCTGACGATTTCACCAGCTTTTACAGCTTTGCCAGCGTGGTCACTAAAAATTTTTTCTGTTATTGTTTGTCCCATTTTTTCCTCTTTATTTGCCACATGAATCAAAGCTACCTTTTTCATATTTTCCGTCTCGCTTGTCCTCGACCTACGGTCTGCGGGACCTTCGCCGTCAAACACGAAAAACGCTTTGAACATATTATGAAATGTTGATTTTGTGAGGATTTTAGCTAAAATACCCACAAAAAAAGGCTATCCTTGAGATATTGGGCGTACGACCTGCTAGTGCAAAAACTCCAAAACGACACAAAAATACTGGCAGCATACAGAGTCGCTGACAATACGATTCGCCTTGATTTTGATGTAAGCGGCAGGTATCTCTTTGATCTAGCTAGTGGTGCAATATTGCGTCCGACAAAAGATGAATTCATCAAAAAGTACCAAGCGCCTTTTGACAATATTCTCTCAAAAAGCTTCTCAAAGTCCAAAATAATCTCCATCTCACTCTCCAAAAACGATAAAATCATCCAGATAAAAGCTCAAAGCGAGCAAGGCTACAAATCGTTTGCCTATGAATTGCTGTTAGAAATGACGCCAAAGAGCAAAAATGCAATCATACTAGGTAGTGACAATCTAGTCATCGGCGCTCTGAGATACGATTCGCTAGATAGTGGCAGGCAGATACGAGTCGGCTCACCGCTTGATGAACTACCTCACGCTCCATTTGAATTTGTAGCAAAACCTCAAAGCGTGGTTGATATTGATACATATCTCGATGAGCTTTCCCAAGATAAACTTAGCAAACAGCTCTCAAACCTCAAAAATACAAAAATCGCTGGACTGCATAGAAAAATACAAAACCTAAGTAGAGAGCTACAGACCTTATCAAGTGCTGACAAACTTGTATCTCAAGCTGGGAATAGTGTTGCTGCTGCAAACTTTGCTCTTATGAATATGCAGAGCCTAGACATTTACGCCAAAACTTTTGATTTTATCGGAGAAGATGGCAAAAACCACTCGATTGCTATGCCAAAAGTGAAAAAACCAAGCGATGTGCATGAATGGTTTTTTCAACGAGCCAAAAAACTAAAGAAAAAAGCACTAGGGGTCGCACAAGAGAGTGAAAATCTGAGCGGCAAGGTATCGTTTTTTGAGAAGTTGATTTCGATTGTAAGCTCAGCCAAAAGCGATGCCGAGATAGAGTTTTATCTACCAAAACAGATCAAAAATGACAAGCAAAAAAGCGACGGCGACATATATGAAATACTCATCGACGGCGCAAAAGTATATGTTGGCAAAAACTCCAAAGGAAATGAAAAAATCCTCAAACTAGCAAGAGCAAACGACACTTGGTTTCATCTAAAAGATATTCCATCAGCTCACACTCTGTTATCGACTGGCAAAAACGAGCCATCGCGCGGGCTTTTGGAAAAAACAGCTAAAATATGCGCAGAGTTTAGCCTTTCTAAAAAAGGTGGTTTTGAGGTAGATTTTGCCAAAAGGCGGGATGTAAGTCCAAAAGGCGGCGGCAAAGCTGAATATGTAAACTACAAAACAATTCAAGTCTATTTGGACTAAGGAGTTTTAGAGTGGCATCGGTATCTCCACTAGGTGGTGTTATCTATACAAATCAGGCATCGCCATTTGTTGCGCAAATTCATCAAGCATCGCAACAACGACCTGACATGATACAGTTTTCGCTAAATCAGACTATTGTCACAAAAGAACAAGAGGTGGAGAAAGTTTCTCAACCGACTGAAGAACATGGCATCAATCCTGACCAAGAACATGCTCAGGATAATAGCGGAATGTACAAACAAAAAAAACACGAGCACGAAGAAGAGCCAGAAGATGAGGCACCACATGCAACAGCAGAACCTCATCATTTGGATATTAAAGTATAAATTAGGGGAATTTTTTGCGTCTTGAATTTTTAAATGCTGGAAAAGATAGATATTTCACAGCTGCTATTTTGGCTATAGTTGTCGGGGTAATACTGCTTATTAACAACTTTTTTTTGACATGGCTTTTTTTGGGAATCGTATATTTAGTAGGATTCTCCGAGGCAAACAAGCTTTTTGGCATCAGGTCTGCTAGCTCGTACCTAATGGCTGCTAGTATTTGGGGGCTGGCATATTTTTACCCAGACCCAGAGGATATTGTATTTCTGTTTTTGATTATCGCTGCATCAAAAATCGCTTTCAAAAATGCTATAGGGCAAGAGGTGTTCGCAGAAAATAGTGACTTAAAATCCATGCTACCTATTTTATACCCTACGCTACCAATGCTTTTTATGCTGGCACTCTTCAAGGATTATGGTATCGTAACACTTGTTTGGCTCATTGTTGTCGTAGCTGTCTGCGACACGGGTGCATATTTCACCGGTCGAGCTATTGGCAGAATTCCTTTTTCACCTGCTAGTCCCAAAAAAACATTTGAAGGCGTCGTCGGCGGTATTATCATCGCGACAATCGTAGGCACACTTATGGGATTGGCATTTTTGACACTTTTCAAGGCTCTTTTTGTATCGTTCTTTGTGGCGCTTGCTTCTATATTTGGAGACCTTTTCGAGAGTTCACTCAAAAGAAATGCTGGAGTCAAAGATAGCGGTAGCATTTTACCAGGACACGGCGGTGTACTAGACAGACTCGATGGGCATCTGTTTGGTGCTGTGATTATGACTTTGATACTTCGCTGGGTGTACTAACAGTTGATAATACTAGGCTCTACTGGTTCAATCGGACAAAATGCACTTGATATTGCCGACAAATATGATATAAAAATAGAAGCTCTAAGCGGTAGCAAAAATATCGCTCTGCTATCAAAACAGATAGCAAAGTTCTCTCCAAAAAGAGTCTATATCTCCAAAAAACAAGATGCAAAAGAGCTATCAAAACAGTTTACTAAGACCAAGTTCTACTATGGAGATGGCGGGCTACAAGAGCTGATAGCTAACTCCAAAAGCAAAAAACTACTCAATGCAATAGTAGGTTTTGCAGGACTAGCATCTACCATCACCGCTCAAAAGTGTGGTAAAAAAGTAGCCTTAGCAAACAAAGAGTCGCTCGTCGTAGCTGGCAAATTTATAAACACCAAAAAGCTAATTCCAGTCGATAGCGAACATTTTGCTCTCTGGTATCTGCTTGGTGATAAAAAACCAACCAAAATGATTATCACTGCTAGCGGCGGCGCACTAAGAAATACACCACTAGAGCTACTACCATCTGCTTCAGTCGGAGAGGTACTCAACCACCCAAATTGGTCAATGGGTCGCAAAATCACAGTCGATAGTGCAAGTATGGCAAACAAATTGTTGGAACTCTTGGAAGCCAGATGGCTGTTTGGTGCAAGCATAGAATACGATGCCGTCATAGAACCGAGCTCCAGCGTTCATGCATTTTTGCAGTATGCTGACGGTGTAACAACAGCCAAAATGAGCAGCCCAGATATGAAGCTTCCAATCGGATATGCAATGCTTGGAAAGTATGATGGAGAGATGGAGCCTCTGGATTTGGCAAAAGTAGCTGGACTTGAGTTTCGAGAAATTGACATCGTCCGCTACCCATTGTGGTCACTCAAAAACAAACTTGTAACAGAGCCTGATATGGGTGTTATTTTTAATGCTGCAAACGAAGTTGCCGTAGAAGAGTTCTTGAATGGCAAAGCGACTTATTCTGACATAGCTGTAACGGTTTTTCGCTGCATAGAAAAATTCAACGGCTTTGAAGCCAACAAACTCTCAGAACTATATGAAATAGATATGGAGGTGCGAAAATATGCGAAAACACTATCTAAAGCCTAGAGTACTCATACTTCATGGATGGGGTGGTTCTGACGCGCCTCATTGGCAAGATGGCTTAGCAAAAGAGCTTGCGAGCGAGGGGTATCCTGTTTTTTTCCCACAACTGCCAAATCGTGACAATCCAACCCTTATCGCATGGAGTCAAGCCCTAGATGAGATTATACATAGCTTTAAACCAGCTATTATCGTCGCACACTCACTTGCAAACACACTGCTATTTCACTATCTAAATGTCAAACCAGAGCTCAAATTTGCCAAAATCATGATCGTAGCACCTCCAGCGGATGACAGAGAGAATCCAGAGATAGCCTCATTTTTCCCATTTCCAGTACCAAATATAAATGCGAAGCAGAAGCTTTTGGTTGCATCCACAAACGACAAATATGCCACAAGCGTAGATTCTATAACAATGGCAATGAACGCTGGATGCGAAGTGCATATGGTTGATGATGGCGGGCACATCAATGCTGAAAGCGGCTTTGGGAGATGGGATTTTGCTTTTGACTGGGTTGTATCTTGATTTTATCTATCGAGTCCAGTTGTGACGATAGCTCCATCGCCGTCACAGAGATAGCTACCAAAAAGCTACACTTTCATCGCAAACTATCCCAAGACGCCGAGCACTCCACCTATGGAGGCGTAGTGCCTGAACTAGCAAGTCGTCTGCACGCTAGAGATTTACCGATTTTACTCGAAGAAGCAAAAGAGTTCCTACCTCACATCAAAGCCATAGCGGTGACTTGCGAACCAGGACTGGTGATTTCGTTGGCTGAGGGCGTAGCTATGGCAAAGACACTCTCCGTCACACTCGGCGTGCCACTCATCGGCGTCAACCATCTACTAGGTCACATCTACTCTCTATTCATCGAAAAAGAGCTATGCGAACTACCTCTAGGCGTACTGCTTGTATCGGGTGGGCACACACAGGTTATGGAGTTTGACGGACTAGACAACATCCAAACAATAGCAAAAACTACAGATGATAGCTTCGGTGAAAGCTTTGACAAATGCGCAAAGATGCTAGGACTCGCTTATCCTGGTGGACCCGAGATAGAAAAACTAGCTAGAGATGGGGATGAAAATCGTTTTGCTTTTACTATTCCTCTACTAGACAACCGTATCGCTTTTAGCTATTCTGGACTCAAAAATGCAGTGCGAGTAGAGCTACA
>CAZNYV010000072.1:0-10569 GCA_964577355.1 uncultured Campylobacteraceae bacterium | reverse complement strand
CGTACTCCTAGGTGCTGGAGATACATTCCGAGCTGCGGCGGTAGAACAGCTCAAAATCTGGAGCGAGAGACTAGGGACAAAAATAGTCACATCAAAAATAGGCGCAGACCCGTCAAGTGTGGCGTACGACACTATCAACTCTGCAAAAGCCAACGATATAGATTACTGCATCATCGATACAGCTGGTAGGTTGCATACACAGGCAAACCTAGCCGAAGAGCTCAAAAAAATAGTCCGAACAGCTGACAAAGCAATGGCTGGTACGCCGCACAGGAAGTTGGCAATATTGGACGGTACGGCAGGGCAGTCGGGTATTGCACAAGCAAAAGCGTTTGATGACATCATAGGGCTCGATGGTATAGTGGTCACAAAGCTTGACGGCACAGCCAAAGGTGGGATGATATTTAGCGTGGCATATGCACTCAAACTCCCTATTTTGTATATTGGTGTCGGTGAGAAACCTGACGATTTCCAAATTTTTGAATCAAAAGAGTTCATTGATGAATTCGTAGGCGGAATTTTTGGCTAAAAAAACATCCCTTTTCGAGTGTCAATCATGTGGCTACCAAAGCGGCAAATGGACAGGCAAGTGTCCTTCTTGCGGAGCGTGGGAGAGTCTTGTAGAATTAACAAAAGAACAAGCACAAATCGCCAAATCAACAGCGATGATAAGCATTGCCAACTCAAAAGCGATACCAATAACAGAGGTCAAAGACGAAAAAGTCAATCGCTTTGCCACTGGGGATGATGAGCTAGACATCGCGCTAGGCGGCGGTATTGTAGATGGTTCGCTCGTACTCATAGGGGGCTCACCTGGGGTGGGCAAGTCAACACTTTTGCTCAAAACGGCTGGCAATCTAGCTAGAAAAAACATCAAAACTCTATATGTGACAGGTGAAGAATCAGCAGGGCAAATCAAGGCTAGAAGCGGCAGATTGGATGCGGATAGTCCGAACCTGTACTTGCTAAACGAAATCAACCTAGAAGATATTATGGCTGAGATGCGGGGTGGTGATTATAAATTTGTTATCATCGACTCCATCCAGACTATGTACTCGCCAGCCATCCCTTCAGCTCCAGGGAGCGTGACGCAGGTGCGAGAAATCACATTTGCTCTGATGAGATATGCCAAAGAGTCTGGTGTGCCTGTGTTTATCATCGGACATATCACCAAGGAAGGCTCAATAGCAGGACCAAGAGTGCTAGAGCATATGGTCGATACGGTGCTGTATTTCGATGGAGAGCCGACAGGGGAGCTACGAATCCTCAGGTGTTTCAAAAACAGATTTGGCTCAACGAGTGAAATAGGTATATTTGAGATGAGCGAAAAAGGGCTGGTGAGCGCAAAAAATAT
Source organism: uncultured Campylobacteraceae bacterium (assembly GCA_964577355.1). Taxonomy (GTDB): domain Bacteria; phylum Campylobacterota; class Campylobacteria; order Campylobacterales; family UBA6016; genus CAZNYV01. The sequence continues at coordinate 9,215 of CAZNYV010000072.1, read as the reverse complement.
AGGCAAAAAGTTTTTCTCCAAAAATGCGCAAAACTCAGGCTCTGCCATCACGATACTGATGGAGGGGAGTCGTCCGATAGCCGTGGAGACTCAGGCACTTGTCGCTGATAGTCCATATCCGTCTCCAAAACGAACTACAAACGGATTTGATTCATCCAGACTCACGATGCTGATAGCCTTGCTAGAGCGCAAAATGGGTATAGCTCTAGGTAGGTACGATGTGTATGTAAATATCGTCGGGGGCATGAAAATTGCAGAGCCTAGCGCAGATTTGGCTGTCATCGCTGCGATAATATCAAGCTTCAAAAACCGCCCAATCAAGACGGAGACAGTTTTTCTAGGTGAAGTCAGCCTTATCGGTGACATCAGAGAGGTATCAAATCTGGAAAGCAGACTCAAAGAGGCAAATGCACAGGGCTTCACAAAGGCTATAGTGCCGAGAAAGCCAAAAAATATGCAAACTGATATAAAATGTTTTGAACTCGACGAAGTTGATAAATTATTAGAGTGGATGTAGAGGTTTGGGGCAAATGGACGGGGAGTTTACACTATTTTTGATATCAGGCATACTGTTGCTGTCTCTCGTGATAAATACGATATTCAAGCGATTTGGTATCACGCCGATCATCGGCTATATTTTGACAGGAGCTATCGCTACAGAGGCGTTTAACCTCAAATCAAGCCACCTTTTGGATACTGCGGCTGAGTTTGGTATCGTATTTTTGATGTTTATGATAGGGCTGGAATTTTCCCTAGATAAGCTAAAGGCGATGCGAAGAGAGGTTTTTGGTCTTGGTTTGTCGCAGATAGTGGTGACGACTATTATTCTGTTTTTTACGCTCTCTAGGCTCGACATTTTTGAAGCTAGAGTATCTTTTTTGATAGCCATCACGCTCTCATTGTCATCCACTGCAATAGTGATAAAACTCCTAAAAGACACAGGCAAAATCAAGAGGAATCATGGGCGAAGTTCTGTGGGAATTTTGCTCATGCAAGACATTGCTGTAGTGCCGATACTGGTCATGGCATCGACTTTTGCGAACAAAGACCAAGAGATAACACAAGTCCTATTTTCTACATTTCTCAACTCGCTTGGTGGGCTGGTCGCTATATATTTCTTCGGTCGATATGTGGTCACGAGGTTTTTGCGAAAAGTAGCTGATACTCGCTCGAATGAGCTTTTTATGATGGCGGTGCTTTTTATTGTTCTAGCTTCTGCTTCTATCGCTAATTTCTTCCATATTCCATATTCGATGGGGGCTTTTATCGCTGGTATTATCATCTCTGAGTCAGCGTACAAACACCAAATCGAATCAGATATGATGCATTTCAAAGATTTGCTTATCGGAATGTTTTTCCTCTCTGTCGGCATATTGATTGATATTAGAGTTATATTTGAATCAGCCTATATCATCGTGCCTGTTTCCTTGTTTATAATCCTCATCAAAACAGGTGTGACATTTGCTGTTTCCAGAGTTATAGGCTACGCGCCCAGAACGGCTATCAAGACTGCGCTTCTGACATCTCAGGTGGGTGAGTTTTCGTTTGTTATATTTTCTTTTGCTTTCAATGAAGGATTGATAGACCACAACCTATCTCAGATACTCTCAGCCATCGCTATTTGTACGATGTTTTCGACACCTTTTATCGCCAAATATATCAGCCAAATATCATATAGATTCGTCTCCGCAAAAGATGACGAAATCATCATGAGGACGGCAACGATGAATCACCATGTCGTTGTTATCGGTTTTGGAAATACGGGCAAAAGTGTCATTAGAGAGCTAGAGAGTAGGTATATTCCGTACAAGGCTGTAGATTTGCAACGAGACCTCGTGTATGACGGACAGAGCAAAGGTTACAATGTTATCTATGGCGACGCCACCAAAAGCTCGATTTTGGAAGTGTTAAACATAAAAGAAGCGGGAGCAGTGATAGTTACACTCGATAGACACGATGAACTGATGAGTATCACTCATATGATAAAACTAAGCTTCCCAAAAGTCAATCTAGCCGCCAGAGCTCTAGGGCCTAGGGATGTTGCTGAACTAAAGACAAACGGTGTGGAGTTGATAGTAGATGAGAGTAGCGAGATGGGCAAAATGCTTGTTGGATTGGCTCTGAACTGTGATATTGAAAAAGGAGTCGTCAATGAATACTCTATCTAAACCCTGTGGCGTCTATGCGACAAACTGCTATGTTTTGCAATTTGATGGGTATGAGATGGTCATTGACCCTGGTATGAATGCTACTGATTGGGTTTTGAAAAATACAACTAATTTGGTGGCGATTCTCAATACTCATGGGCATTTTGACCATGTTTGGAGCAATAGCGAGCTACAAAAAAAGACCAATGCAAAGCTATATGTCCCCAGGGGTGATGTATTTATGCTTGCAAATGATATTTTTGAAATGAATATGCCAAGCTCTGTTCCAGATGTAGTCGTAGAGCCTGACTCTACCATAGAAATAAACGGTACAAAAGTTCTATTTCATCATTTTCCAGGACATACTCCAGGTTCTAGTGCGATAGAGGTTGAGGGGGTTTTGTTTAGTGGGGACTTTGTCTTTGCAGGTAGTATCGGACGGACTGATTTTCCATATTCGAGCGATGAAGATATGGCAAAAAGTCTTATAAAATTTACCAAAATAGAGCAAGATATGAGACTTTTGGCTGGTCATGATAGGGCAAGTAGTGTCAAAGCCGAGCAGGATAGAGTGCCAATGTGGCTCAGGCATCTTGGGTTTAGCTAACGAGTGAGTCTCAGGGAACGGTTATTGCTTTTTTAGGAAAAAAATAACACTTTGGACTAAAAATGTTTAACGGTAAAAATATCCTCATAACTGGTGGCACTGGAAGTTTCGGCAAAAAATACACCGAACTCCTCCTCAAAAACTACTCTTCAAACAAAATCATCATCTACTCTCGTGATGAGCTCAAGCAGTATGAAATGGCTCAGGATTATAGTGCAAGCTGTATGCGTTATTTTATCGGTGATGTCAGAGACAGAGATAGGCTGAACAAGGCGATGGACGGAGTGGATTTTGTCATCCATGCCGCAGCACTCAAGCATGTCCCAATAGCCGAGTACAATCCTATGGAGTGCATCAAGACAAATATCGGCGGGGCTGAAAATGTCATAGATGCGGCGATAAACAACGGTGTCTCAAAGGTCATAGCACTCTCAACTGACAAAGCGGCGAGTCCTATCAACCTGTTCGGAGCTAGAAAACTGGCGAGTGATAAGCTTTTTGTGGCTGGCAACAACATAAAAGGGCAAAAAGAGACTATTTTTAGTGTGGTCAGATACGGCAATGTCGTAGGCTCTCGTGGCTCTGTCGTGCCATTTTTCAAAAAACTACTAGAAAACGGAGCAAAAGAGCTACCTATCACTGACGAGCGAATGACTAGGTTTTGGATAACTCTCGACGAGGGCGTGGAGTTTGTCCTCAAGAACTTCGCCAGAATGCTCGGTGGCGAGATATTTATACCAAAAATCCCATCTATGAAAATAACTGAGCTGGCAAAGGCAATGGCACCAAATCTGCCTACAAAAATCATCGGTATCCGCCCTGGTGAGAAGCTTCATGAGGTGATGATACCAAAGGATGATAGCCACTTGAGCGTCGAATTTGATGATCACTATGTGATAAAGCCTACTATAAAGTTCACCGCAAACGATGTGAACTACAATATGAATCAGCTTGGCGAGAGAGGCGTGAATATGGAGTATGGATTTGAATACAGCTCCGATACAAATGCGAAATGGCTAAGCGAACATGAGCTTCTTGGGATGATCGATAGTATATGAGGTCGATACCTTACGGCAGACAATCTATAGATAGTGATGACATCAATGCTGTAATTGATGTTTTGAAATCCGACTATCTAACTACTGGACCAAAGGTGGCTGAGTTTGAGCAGGCTTTGTGCGAGGTGACAAACTCGAAATATTGCGTGGCTGTAAATAGCGGAACAAGTGCGCTTCATTTAGCTTCACTCGCACTCCTAAGTCCAAATGACAAGATGCTCACCACTCCGATAAGCTTTGTGGCTACGGCAAATTCTGCGCTATATGCTGGGGCGCAGCCTGTTTTCGTGGATGTGGATGATAAGGCTCAGATTGATTTGAACTTATGTGAAGATATGCTCAAAATTGATAGCAGTATAAAAGCGATATATGCTGTGCATTTCACGGGCTTGCCTTCTACGGTTGACGGACTAAAAATGCTAAGAGAAAAATACGGCGTAAGAGTGCTGGAAGACTGCGCGCATGCTCTGGGTGCAACTGGAGCTGGCAGTGTGGGCGACGCCTCTATCTGGTCGTTTCATCCAGTTAAGCATATCACGACGGGCGAGGGTGGAGCGCTCACTACAAATGATGAGACAATTTACAAAAAAATCCGCTCACTATCGACTCATGGTATCACGAGAAATGCGGATGAGTTTGTGAATCTTGATATGGCGTTTGATGCGCATGGTACAAAAAATCCATGGTACTACGAACAATACGCTCTGGGGTACAACTTCCGAATCCCAGACATCAACTGTGCTCTTGGGATTTCGCAACTCTCAAAGCTGGATAAATTTGTAGCCAGAAGACGAGAGATAGCTAGAAAATACGACGAGGTTTTTGCAGGACTTGATTTTGTCAGACCGCTCTATGCGTACGATGAGAGGAGTTCTTATCACTTGTCCGTCGCTTTGTTTGATTTCGATAAACTTGGATTTTCCAGAGCAGAGCTGTTCGCTAGACTAAATGCCAAAAATATATTTCCTCAAGTCCATTACATACCGATAAACACCCAGCCGTACTATAGAGGGCTAGGATATGAGCCGAAAGAGACTCCAAATGCGTTGAAATACTACGAACAGGCTGTGAGCTTGCCTATTTTTGCTAGTATGAGCGATGATGAGGTTGGGGGTGTGGTGGAAGTTATTAAGGAAACTTGCGAATGAACCTCTGCATCATCCCTGCCCGTGGCGGGTCAAAACGAATACCGCGCAAAAATATCAAAGAGTTTTGTGGCAAACCTATTATCGCTTACTCCATCGAAGCAGCGATAGCTAGTGGACTTTTTAGCGATGTTATAGTCTCTACGGATGATGCCGAGATAGCCGAAGCGGCTAGCGAGTGGGGCGCAAGTGTGCCGTTTTTGCGCCCAAAAGAGCTAAGCGATGATTTTACGGGCACGACACCAGTCATCGCCCACGCCATAAACGAATTAAAAAATATGGGCAGAGAGTATGAGAGTGTTTGTTGTATCTATGCAACAGCGCCGTTTGTGAGTGCGGAAAATATCAAGCTGGGTTTCCAAAAATTGGAAAACTCGGACAAAAAATTTGCCTTTTCGGTGTGTGCTTTTGAAGCTCCTGTTTTTCGCTCTTTTGAGCTTTTGGGAGATGATAGCGTGCAGATGTTTTGGCCTGAAAATTTCCAAAAGCGAAGCCAAGATTTGCCGAGAGCCTACTTCGATGCTGCACAGTTTTATTGGGGCAAGCCTGAGGCATTTATCCAAAACTTACAACTATTTGCGCCACACTCCATAGGCATAGAACTGCCAAGGCATATTGTCCAAGACATCGACACACCTGAGGATTGGATGAGAGCAGAATACATGTATCAAGCGATGCAAAACATATGAAAATAGCGATTCTTACAGAGGCTGGAAGCACATTTGGATACGGGCATCTATCTCGTTGCACTGCTTTAAAACAAGGCTTTGAAGAGTATGGAGCAACTGTAAAATTGTATGTCAGAGGTGATGCGGTTGGGAGTGGAGAATTTGATAAAGTAGAATGGCTAGATGACTTCAATGTATCGCTACTCGATGACACCGATATAGCCGTTGTGGATAGCTATCACGCGCCAAAAGAACTATATGACAAAATCGCAAACATGGTAAAACTAGGCGTTTGGTTTGACGATACAAATAGGCTCTCCTATCCGCGCGGCTACAAAATAGAGAGCAAAAAGCTAGTGCTACTTCGTAAACCGTTTTGGGAAAGTGCGAAAGCTGAGAAAAAAACGACTCACAAAAAAACTATATTTGTCTCTATGGGCGGGACAGACAATCGTGAGTTGGTAGCTCAAATTGTTATCGAAGCTCGCAAGAAATTTCCACTGTGCAGGTTTGTCTTTGCCTCAAAAGTTGACAAGGAACTGCTTGGTGTGGATGATTTGGTTCTAGAAAATGCTAATGAGCGGAGTATAGCAAGCGCTATGACGGAGTGTGATTTTGCTATCTCTGCTGCTGGGCAGACGCTTCTCGAGCTGTCATCATTGGGTGTGCCGAGTGTCGCTGTGGTGATAGCAAAAAATCAGATAAAAAATAGCAAAAAATGTAAAAAAGGCGACCATATATTAGCTGTTAGTAGTGTAGGGGATAAAAACTGGGCTAGCAAATCTGTTGCGAAACTAAAAGAGAGACAAATAGTACCTATCAAATCACAGAGTGTCGAAGTGGCATTTGATATTCTAAAAAACGCAAAAATCTGCTCCTTGAGGAAAAATCTCCAATTTGACGATTTATACTTACAGAGTTTTTGCAATCTGAGCAAAAAAGAGTCGATGCAAGTCCTATCAATGCGCAACGATCCAGATATTAGGAAGTGGATGACTAACAAAGATGAGATAACTATTGATGAGCATAAAAGTTTTATCAAGAGTAGAAAAAAAGACACGAACAGCTTTTACTGGCTAGTCAGCAATGAATCTGGTGTGGTTGGTGTTGTGAGCCTCGGAGCGGTTGATTTTATGGGCGGGCAAGCTGAGATTGGGCTATATTTAGCACCAAATATCAGAGGCTACGGCAAGAGGTTTGTAGAGCTATGCAAAACAATAGCAAAGCAGATAGGGACTAACAGGCTGTATGCAACGGTACACAAGGATAATAAAAAAGCCATAGAGCTATACGACAGAACTGGATTTGTGAAACTATCTACTGAAGGCAGATTTGATACGATGGAACTACAGAATGAAATCTAATATTGAGCGAAAAAGTGTTTTTATCATCGCCGAGCTTTCAGCCAATCACAACGGTTCACTAGAGCTCGCAAAAGAGACGATAAGGGCGATGAAAGCCTCTGGTGCAGACGCCGTGAAGCTGCAAACATACAGACCAGATACTATTACGCTAGATTGTGACAGTGAGCTTTTTACTATCAAGCAAGGCACTATGTGGGATAGGCGAAAGTTTTATGATTTATACGCCGAGGCTATGACTCCTTGGGAGTGGCATGAGGAGCTATTTGAGCTGATAGACTCTCTCGGGATGATGTATTTTTCTTCACCATTTGATTTTTCCGCTGTTGATTTTTTGGAAAAACTAAATATCCCTATGTACAAAATTGCTTCATTCGAGATAACCGATACCAATCTGATTCGTTATTGCGCCCAAAAACAAAAACCGATGATAATTTCAACTGGAGTCGCAGAGCTTGCCGACATAGAGCTGGCAGTTGAGACTTGCAGGAGTGTCGGCAACAATCAAATCACGCTTCTCAAATGCACCTCCAGCTATCCAGCGCCACCTGACGAGATGAACCTAATGACAATTGGCGATATGAAGAGTCGATTTGGTTGTGAAGTTGGGCTATCTGACCACACTATGGACACAGTTGCCCCTGTTGTGGCGGTAGCACTTGGAGCTAGCGTGATTGAGAAGCATTTTATACTGGATAGGAAAATGGGCGGGGCTGATAGCGGATTTAGCCTAGAGCCAGCAGAATTTGCAAATATGGTCAGGCAAATACGAGAGACAGAGCAGATGCTAGGTAGTGTAAATTACGATTTGACAGAAAAAACCAAAAAGTCAAGAGAATTTGCTAGAAGTCTGTTTGTAGCCGAAAATATAGAGGCAGGCGAGGCATTCACGGAGAAAAATATCCGCTCCGTGCGCCCATCATTTGGGCTTCATCCAAAGCACCTGCAGGAGATTCTTGGCAAAAAAGCCTCCAAAAACCTAACCAAAGGTGAACCGCTTGATTGGAGTATGATAGAGTGAATGAGATATTAGAGTCACTTAGCTATCCGTTTGACTTCGACAAGATAGCCGTCAAAAAATCAAAATGGACAAGAGAGCTTGCCAAAAACGAGCTGCTCCAGACAAAAAAGATTGCTATTCTTGGGGGTTCTACGACCAATGAGCTAAAAGAGCTACTGAGACTCTTTGGACTTTCAAATGGGTTTTATTTTGAGTTTTGGGAGTCGGATTACAATAGATGGTATGAAGATGTGATTTTTGGGAATGAGAGCCTGAGGGCTTTTGAACCAGACTTGATATACCTCTACACAACCGTGAGAAATATAGATTCATTGCCGAGTGTCAATAGTGAAAGCTCCGAAGTTGTCTCGCTCTTGGATGGGCAAAAGAACAAGCTAATGACTCTATACGAAACCCTCAAGCAAAGCTTCGCAAAACCAATCATAATCAACAACTTTGAGTATCCATTATGCAGACCGCTTGGTAATTTGGAAAAAAGCGTAGCTCAAGGAGGGCTAAAGTTTATCGACTCTATAAATTTGTCAATTTCCGAATATGTTGATAGCAATAGTGGCGTATATCTCTGTGACACAAACTATCTAGCAGGTTTTGTTGGACTCAAAAATTGGCACGATGAGAGGCTTTGGTACTCATATAAAATAGCCACAAGCTTTGAAGCCGCGGTGTTCTTATCAAAAGAGCTATCGGTGATAATGAATGCGATATGGGGCAAAAGCAAAAAGTGTCTAGCTCTCGACCTTGACAATACTTTGTGGGGTGGCGTGATAGGTGACGATGGTGTTGATGGCTTGAAACTGGGGATTGGAAATCCAGAGGGTGAGGCATTTTTGGCATTTCAAAAAGAGTGTGCCAAGCTGTCCAAAAGAGGTGTTTTATTGGCTGTTTGCTCGAAAAATGAGTATAAAAATGGTATCGAGGGGCTAAATAGCGCAGAATCACTACTAAAAGAGAGCGATTTTGCAGCCCTTTCGATAAATTGGGATTCAAAAGATTTGGGTATACAAAAAATAGCAAATGAGCTAAATATTGGAGTGGATGCCATAGCTTTTGCAGATGACAATCCTGCTGAGCGACATATGGTAGCCTCAAACATACCTGCAGTTGGAATTGTAAAGATGCCAGAAAATCCAAGTGATTACCAGCTGATACTCGATAGATGCGGGTTTTTTGAGAGTGTTTCTTTGTCGCAAGATGACTTGCAAAGGAGC
>CAZNYV010000071.1:0-10739 GCA_964577355.1 uncultured Campylobacteraceae bacterium | reverse complement strand
TTCCAGCTGTATCTATAATCAACATAGACGGCTTTAGCGAAATAAACGACTTTTATGGTCTAAATATTGGAGATAGACTATTGGTGCTTGTTGCAAACAAACTTAAAGGATTTTTCAATGAGCCAAATCATTTTGTATACAGACTTAGAGGTGACGAGTTCGCGGTACTGACCAAAAATAGCAATATGGTAGAAGAACATCTCAAAAAACTAGACGAAATGTTGTCAAACCTAAGAATCGAACCATTTGATTGCGATGGACATATGGTTTTTATTAGTGCATCTAGCGGAAGTGCATTTGAAAATGACACAATCCTCGGCAAAGCAAACCTTGCACTAAAACACGCCAGAAATACCAAAAAACTCCACCAACTCTATGACGCATCACTCAAACTAGAAACAAAAACAGGTGAAAACCTAGAGTGGGCAAACAAAATACAAAATGCCATCAGCACCAGTCGCGTCGTCTCATATTATCAGCCAATCTACAATCTAGCGACAAAAAAAATAGAAAAATACGAAGCCCTAGTGCGGCTAGTAGATGAAAATGGCACAATAATATCTCCTTGGCAGTTTCTAGAGATCGCCAAAAAAACCAAGCAGTACTTTCAAATCACAAAAATAATGTTAACAAAAGCTGTGAAGATAGCAATAGAGTCTGGCTATGAAATATCCGTAAACCTCTCAGTAGATGACCTCGAAAACCAAGACATACTAGATGAGATAGATAGATTGCTGGGTGGCAGCGATGTGGGGGCTAGAATAGTATTTGAGCTAACAGAGACAGAGGATGTCAAAAACTATCACGCCGTTGCCAAATTCATAAAACATGTTAAAGGAGAGTACGGCTCCAAGATAGCGATAGATGACTTTGGCTCTGGATACTCGAACTTTGAGCATTTGCTTGAGCTTGACTTTGATTATCTCAAGATAGATGGCTCAATCATTCAAAAACTCCAAGAAGGCAAACACTCGAATGTCATAGTCGATGCCATCAAAGCCTTTACAGATAGGCTGGAAATCAAAACCATAGCGGAGTATGTGAGTACAAAAGAGATTTTTGACATCGTCAGTGCAAAAGGTATCAATTACGCTCAAGGCTTTGCTATCGGCAAGCCAGAAGAGGAACTAATCAGTGGGCATTTAGCACTCTGATACTTTTTCTGCCAATTTTCTGCTAAACTTTACTTGACTATTATCAACTTTGGTGCTAAAATTCTGACTCTCAAAAACAAAAAATACGCTAGCCTTAGCTAGTGTGCTTTAGGAGCCTTTGGCGATTCACTCGTCAAAGGTGATATTAAAAAATACTTAACAAGGAGATTTTGATGGCAAAACATCAGTTTCAAACAGAAATCAACCAACTATTACACCTTATGATTCACTCGCTCTACTCTGACAAGGATATTTTCCTAAGAGAGCTAATCTCAAACGCATCCGATGCAATGGATAAACTACAATATATGACAGTCACAGATGACAATTACAAAAGCCTCACATTTAACCCAAAAATAGAAATAGACTACGACAAAGAGAAAAAAATCATCTCAATAAGTGATAGCGGTATCGGTATGGACGAGGCAGACCTAGTCGAACATCTAGGAACTATCGCAAAAAGCGGTACAAAATCATTCCTAGAAAAACTCTCAGGTGACGCCAAAAAAGATAGCAACCTAATCGGTCAATTTGGTGTTGGATTTTATGCGTCATTTATGGTGGCAAACAAAGTAGAAGTGCTGAGCAAAAAAGCTGCAACAGACAAGGCATACCTATGGACTAGTGAAGGTGATGGTAGCTACGAAATCACAGAGGGTGAAAAAGAAAACTACGGAACAACAATCACCCTGCACCTAAAAGATGACGCGGAAGAGTACACTAGTCAGTGGAAACTTGAGAGTATCATCAAAAAATACTCTGACCATGTAGCATTCCCTATCATGATGAAAAAAGAGAAATACGAAGACAAAGAGACGACGACTTCTATCGAGCAAATCAACAAAGCAAATGCACTATGGAGGCGTTCAAAATCAGAAATCACAGATGCAGAGTACAAAGAGTTCTACTCTGCCATATCTCATGACAATGATGAGCCATTTATGCATATGCACACCAAGGCTGAGGGCGCACAAGAGTACATCACACTTTTCTATATCCCGAAAAAAGCTCCGATGGATATGTATAGAGTGGACTACGCACCAGGGGTCAAACTGTATGTCAAGAGAGTATTTATCACAGACAATGACAAAGAGTTGCTACCTCAATATCTAAGATTCGTCAGAGGTATCATCGATGCGGAAGACTTGCCACTAAATGTAAGCCGTGAGATATTACAACAAAACAAACTATTAGCAAATATCAAAAACGCGTCAGCAAAAAAAATCCTCAGCGAACTATCTAAACTATCAAAAGCTGATAAAGCAAAATACGAAGAGTTCTATAAGGAGTTCGGCAAGGCACTCAAAGAAGGTCTGTATTCTGACTGGTCAAACAGAGATGCGTTGATGGATTTGCTCAGATTCAAAAGCACAAAAAGCGAAGAGTCGGTGAGCTTTGAGGATTATGTATCAAATATGATAGCTGATCAAAAAAACATCTACTATATCCAAGGTCAAAATGCAAACTTGCTCAAAAACTCTCCACTCCTAGAGAGCTTCAAAGCAAAAAATATCGAAGTGCTAATCCTAGATGAAGACATCGACGAAATCATAATGCCAACAGTCACAAAATACAAAGATTTTGACATCAAATCAGTAGTAGATGGTATCAAAGACGACATCGTAAAACCTGCAGAAGACAAAGAGAGCGAAACAAAACTAGCTCCACTAGTAGAAAAACTACAAAAGGCACTAGGAGAAGAGGTAAAAAATGTCAAGGTCTCTAGCAGACTAAATGACTCTCCTGTATGTGTTGTGTTTGAAGATGGTGAGATGAATCCGCAGATGATTCAGATGCTAAAAGCGATGGGTCAAGCCGCACCTGATAGTAAGCCAACTCTTGAAATCAACCCAAAACACCCGATAGTGGCAAAGCTAGAGAGTATGAGTGATGAAGAGATGCTATCAGATGTAGCAGAGGTACTGTTGACACAAGGCAAACTACTAGCTGGTATGGAAATCAAAAATGCAGATGTGTTTAGCAAAAAGCTAAATGACCTACTAATCAGAGCGCTATAAAATACAATGCTAGAAGCCATTACGGTTTCTAGCTATCCACATCAACACCCTACTCTTCTCCTGATTAATTTGCCTTTGGTTAAAATTCCCTCAACACAAAAAACAAGGTATCAAAAATGATTATCGATGATAAATTATTAGAAAAGCTGGAAAAACTCTCCATGCTACACATAGAAGACGAAAAGAGAGAAGAGGTCAAAAGCCAAATAGCAAATATTCTAAGTTTTGTAGAAAACCTAGGGGAGTTGGATGAGCAATTGACAGACATACCTTTTCCACTCGTCAGAAACGCTCAACCATTTCGAGCTGACGAACCAAATCCAAAACCAGAAATCATAGAAAGTGTACTAAAGCACTCTCCAAAAACTGAAGAAAGCTTTTTTGTAGTACCAAAAATCATAGAATGATACTAGCAGAGTTGTTGCAATCAAGCATCGAGGCAAACGCCTCTGATTTGCACTTACTCTGTGACCACAAACCAGCTATCAGGGTAGATGGTGAAATACTACCGCTAGATGTGCAGGCAATGACAGGCAAGCAGATAGAGTCTATCTGCTACCAAATTACAAGCGAACAACAAAAACAAACATTTCAAGCCCAAAAAGAACTAGACTTCGGGTTCACAATCGAAAATCTTGGCTCATTTAGAGCTAACTATTACATGCAAAACGGCACACTTGCTGCAGCATTTCGCATATTACCATCATCCATTCCTGACATAAACACGCTAGATTTCACTCAAACAATCACCAACATATGTCAAAAGGGAAGCGGGCTTATCCTGCTAACTGGTGCAACAGGAAGTGGCAAGTCAACCACTATAGCCTCGATAGTAGAGTATATTAACAACAACTACGCAAAACACATAGTTACCATAGAAGACCCAATTGAATTTCGTTACAAAAATAACAAATCAATAATCTCTCAAAGATGCATAGGCGAAGATACGGAGTCATTTTCAACAGCCCTCAAACATCTACTCCGCCAAGATCCAGATGTTATAGTTATAGGTGAGATTAGGGATTATGCAACAATGAAAACCGCCATGATGGCTGCCGAGAGTGGGCATTTGGTCATAAGTACTCTACACTCAAATTCAACACTACAGACACTAACTCGAATAGTAAGCCTATTTCCAACAGAAGAACAAGACAACGCCCGCGCTCAACTATCTATTGTACTCAGTTGTGTCGTATCACAACATTTGGTTGGCAAAAAAAGTGGCGGAAGAGTTTTAGCTAGTGAGCTTCTACTAAATACACCAGCTATATCCAATCTTATTCGTGATAACAAAATATCACAGATATATTCCCAAATGCAGCTAAATCAATCAAAAACTCAAATGCATACGCTAGAGCAGTCATTAAATGGTCTGGTAAAGTCTGGAATAATTGAGCAAGAAATCATTACAAAATTTGCTTTTTAGTATCTTGGTAGATTTTTGAGGACGGGGGTTTAGCACCCCAAAAAGGGTGCTGGGGAGATTTTTAGTCTGCTTGACTTACAGCGTTTTTTCTGTCAACTATGTAAGGAATAAGAGCCATATGTCTAGCTCTTTTGATTGCTGTTCCTACCATATCTTGTGCATCTTTGCTGTTTCCAGTCAATCTTCTTGGCATAATTTTGTATCTTTCAGATAGCGTATGTTTTAGAAGTTTTACATCTTTATAATCGATATAATCGATTTTTAGTTCACTGTATTTGCAGTGTTTTTTTGAATATTTTCTTTTCTCTGCCATGTTTTTTCCTTATTTATTAAAACGGTATGTCTTCATCTATATTGATATCTGGTACTCTTGCAGCTGTTTTTGGTGCAGGTGTAGATGACTGATAGTCACCATAACCATCAGGCGCGTCATACGAACCGCCCTCAGAGCCTTTTGAATCCAAAAACTCAAAGCTATCAACAGATACTGAATGTTTTGAGCGTTTTTGACCAGTTTGGTCCACCCATTGATCCAGCACCAATCTGCCCTCTATCAAAACCTTTTTGCCCTTGGTAATGTATTGGTTGGCAATTTCCGCCGATTTGCCAAAGATAGTTATATCTACAAACATAACCTCTTCTTTGTTCTCGCCAGACATTTTGTCTCTCCATTTTCTGTTGACTGCAATACCTGTTTTGGCAACTGCAAATCCAGATGGAGACTGTTTTAGCTCGATAGCTCTAGTGATATTACCAACCAAAATTACTTTGTTCACTTTTTATTCCTTTGGAGCTGCTTCTTCTTTTGGTGCAACCACTTCTTTTGGAGCCTCAGCAGCAGGTTTTTTGCCATTAGCTTTGTCAACCATTGCTTGCCATGCTTTTGTTTCTACTTTTTTTGTGTATTTCAATGTCATAAACTTGATTACATCTTCAGTAACTTTGTAAACTCTCTCAAGCTCAAGAATTGCTTTACCTGGAGCTTTGAAGTAACATACAAAGTAGTAACCTCTGTCAAACTTTTGCACTTTGTATGCAAGTTTTTTATTTCCCCAATCTTCAACACCAGCTATTTCGCCACCTTGAGCGACAATAAGGTCTTTGAAAAGTTGGATTTTTGCCTGTGTTTCTTCAGGCGTAAGTGTAGTTTTTAAGACAAACATAGTCTCGTATAGATTCATTTTTTCTCCTCTTGGATTTCATCAGAGCTCTAAAGCGAGCAACGATAAGGATTTTTGGACGCGAAATATATCATAAAAAAGATTGGATTTTTATTAAGGCTTGTGTCAATAATAGTTTTTTGTCAGAATTTGGATTGGTATTTTTGAGTTCATACTCGCACTGCAGCAAAGCGTCGATGATTCTTGAAAGATTTTCATCTCTGATTGATTTTGCAAAGTGTTCACGAACTTTCAAAATTTTATCTGGCAACCCTTTCTGATATATTGGCAGTGATGCCTTTGCGTCACCAAAGAGCTTGATTCCAAGTTTTGCCATCAAAATATCGTACGCATATCTCTCAAAAGAGAGAATAAGCTCCACCTCATTTGCACCTTGTTTTTCTAGTACAAACTCCAGTTCATTTGCAAAATGTTTGCGACCCAACACAATCTCATAAAACTTGTCATGAGTAATATTCTCACCACCCAAAAGCACCTTGTCGATTATCTCGTCATTTATTTCACACTCATAGATAGCAAGCTTGCGAATCTCATTTGAAATCAACTCCAAATCGAGTCCAAGTGAAGTTATAATCTTGCTCAAATTGACTTCGTTTATATTTACGCCTTGCTTGTCTACTTCCGCTTTCATCAAAGCCGAAACAGCATAAATTGTATCTGGCTGAAAAAACCTAGTAAAGGAGCCGAAACTCAGGTGGTAATCCTCTTTTTTGACGGAAATGTCATCATAAAGCTCATAAACAAGCGTTCCACTATTTTTGCGTGCCACTTCTATGAGCTCTTTTATCTCTTTTTTCGGTATTTTTTTGTCGTGCTTGATAACAAGTATCAGCCTGTCACCAAAGAGCGAGTTTTGAGACAAAAAGCTCTTTGCACTTTCAAAATCATACTCATCGAAGTACATTTTGGACACATCCGATTCACCAGCAAAGTCAGCAATAACTTTTTCACAATAAAGATTGCTAAGATAACGACACTGCCCAAAAAACAAAAATGAAGATACATCCTTGTGTTTTCCATTTGCAATTAGCGCGTCTAGGTCTTTTTGATACATTTTGCTCCGTTTGGTTTTTGTAAGCGCATTCTATCTGTATATTTTTTATGAAAAGTTTTTTGGGTAATATGCGTTCAATTTTTATCTGGAGATACTATGTTTTTTGAATTAAAATCAATCGTAGAGTATGGTGTTTTGGGAACACTATCACTGCTTAGTTTTAGGACTGTTTGGATAGCTGTTGAGCGGTTTTTGTACTACAAAAATATCAACCTGAGAGGGTTTAAGGACAGAAATGAGCTCGACATCGCACTCACAAACTATCTAACAGTACTCTCTACAATTGGTGCGAACGCTGTTTATATCGGGCTTCTTGGTACTGTATTTGGTATTATGATTACATTTTCAGCTATCGGGGACACGACAATGGTGGATTCAAAAATCATCATGAAAAGCCTCTCGTACACGCTAATTGCAACCGCTGCTGGTATCTGCGTCGCACTTCCAGCTATAGTGATTTACAATCTTTTGGGTAGAAAAGTTGAAGTGTTACAAGCCAAATGGGACTCACTATATGGCGGCAATTAAACTCAAAAAGTTTAACGAAATCAATGTGGTGCCATTTATTGACATCATGCTTGTACTTCTAACCATCATCCTTATTACCGCAACTTTTATCGCTCAAGGTCTTATTCCTGTCAACCTTCCAAAAGCAGAGGCAAAGCCTGGTGCCACTGTGAAATATGTAGAAATATCAATTCAAAAAGATGGTGGGATATTTTTTGCAAAAGAAAAAGTTGACAAAGAAAGCTTGAAGCAAAAAGTGGAGAGCTTATCCCAAAATGACACCGTAGTAGTGAAAAGCGACAAGGATGCCGCCTTTCAGGTATTTGTGGATGTCATAGATGCTCTCAAGACAAAAAATATTGAGAAAGTGTCAATAGTCACGGCTCAGTAGGGGTCGGTTTTTCCATGTTTACATACAACTTTTGAGTAGGATATGCGAACTCAATTTTTCTAATAGCGAACTGTTCGAATATCTCAAGATTGATTTTTTGTTGAATATCCATGTGCAGATTGTAGTCAGCATTCAGCACAAAATATACTGTTTCAAAATCCAAAGATGATGGACCGTAGCTTTTGAAATGCACCCTATCAAGCCTGCAATCTTTTTGTCTTTCGATGATTTCGCTCACTATTTTTGGTATCAGGTTTAGATTCTCCAAAGAGCTCTCATACGCAACACCAAACTCCAAAAGCACTCTACGCTCCTGCATTCTTTTGTAGTTTTTAATCGTACTTTTTAGTAGGCTACCATTCGCACAAATTACCTGTTCGCCATTTACACTCCGAATTCTTGTACTCTTAAGACCAATATGCTCAACAGTTCCGTTGACTTCACCTGTCGAGATAGAATCACCGACAACAAACGGCTTATCCATAATGATTGATATGGATGCAAACAGGTCACCTAAAACATTTTGAACAGCTATAGCTATCGCCAAACCACCTATACCTAGTCCTGCAACAAGTCCAGTAACATTAAAGCCCAAAGAATCCAAAATAATAACACCACAAACAACAGACAAGCTTGCTTTGCCAATCATGCCAGCAAACAACACCATCGTAATACCGCTTTGGTCGCCATCAAGTCGAGAAAGCTCATATCGTTTTATCCAAAAATTAATCAGTTCGACACCAAGAAGAAGAATCTGAATCCAAAAGGCGGTCATAAATACTTTTTTGCCAATAGCAAAAATATGTGAATGCTCTGGCATAAAAAACATACCAACATAAAGTGATGCAATCAGGACAAACAACGGATGAATCTTATCGATCAAGGCAACAATGACATCGTCTATCATCGTGTCTGTCTTCTCCGCAAATCTTGCAAGCTTTGGAGCAGAGTATCTCACAAACCAATTAACAAACAGAAAGATAAAGATAGCAACCAGAAAAGACGACCCCCACTCTCCAGCCAAAAAACTGTATTTTTCAAACACTCCTGCAAACATATTCACTCCTTTTTCTGTCATTCACGACATCGTATCGCAATGATAAAACAAAACAAATTAATCGCCAAAACTCCCAAAAAAATCTTGACTCATTCATAACGGCACAAATATTTTTCACCACTTAATAGATAATTAACACAACTTTTATAAAGTCCGAGCTATCAAATTTTATGGAGATGTGTATGAAAAAAACAATTTTGTTATCCGTCGTAGCTGCCGGCTTCTTGCTGGCAGAAGAAGTACCAGTAAGTATGAATATTGAGAAGCAAGCGACCGATGAGCCAAAGACAACCATGGAAGCAGATTTGCAGACCTTGCGAGCTTCAACAAGCGATACTGCTTCGATGCTACGAGACACACCAGGTGTAAGTATTTATGGAGCTGGTGGCGTGTCCAGCCTACCAGCAATACATGGTCTAGCAGATGACCGTCTGCGTATCAAACTTGACGGTATGGATATAATCGCCTCTTGTCCAAACCACATGAATCCAGTACTATCTTATGTTGACCCAACAAATGTTGAAAGCATGAATGGATATGCCGGGGATTCACCAGTAAGTGCGGGCGGGGATACCATCGGCGGAAGTATTCTTGTTGAAACAGCTACACCAAAATTCGCCACGCGCGGACAAGGTAATCTATTTGGTGGCGAGACAGGAAGCTTCTATCGTAGTAACGGAAATGCTCGTGGAGCTAACTTGTCTGCAACCTATGCTACAGAGAATTTTAATATCGGCTATAGCGGTGCGATAGCCAAATCTGACAACTACGACGCAGGAGGAGACTACCGCAATTTCTCTGTGGCAACCGCAGTCAATGGCACCCACTCTACCGATGGTGCGCCTAGTCTAAGAAAACTTGATTCGAATGAGGTCGGCTCAACAGCTTATGAAACACGAAACCACACTCTAAGCATGGCATTTCGCAACGACAACCACATAGTGGAAGTCAAGTTTGGTTATCAGGATACACCTTATCAGCTATACCCAAACCAGCGCATGGATATGCTTGATAACGAAGAAAAAAGAATCAATCTCCGTTATCTAGGCTCATTCAACTGGGGTAAACTAGAAGCTCGTGCATACCACGAGGATGTTGACCACTTCATGGACTTTGGAAAAGATAAGTTATACAACTATGGAGCCCTAGTAAATAATACATATCCCGTAAACGGTATGCCAATGTATACCGAAAGCAAAACAAATGGTGTATTGGTCAAAGCTGATATAGAGCTTAGCACCAAAGATTTGTTGCGTATCGGTGCCGAAGGGCAGACTTACGGACTGAATGATTATTGGACTCCAGCACCAAATTGTGGAGTAGGCAACTGCACAGGTGGCATGGCACCGAATACATTTTGGAATATCAACAATGGCGAACGCGATCGTCTAGCAGCCTTTGGGGAGTGGGAAGCCAAGTGGAACACACAATGGAAATCACTGATTGGTGCTCGCTATGAGAGAGTTGCCACAGACAGTGGCGATGTTCAAGGCTATAATACAACCGCTATGTATACTGGTGCCTCTAACGGAACAACTACTCCAGGCACACTTATTGCGTGGAATGCTTTGGATCGCAAAAAAACCGATAACAATCTAGACTTGAGTGCACTAAGTAGCTATAAACCAGATGCTAGTCGTACTTTTGAATTTGGTATAGCTCAAAAAACCCGCTCACCAAATCTCTATGAACGATACGCATGGTCAACCAATTCTATGGCTTTGGAGATGAACAACTTCGTCGGCGACGGCAACGGTTATGTCGGCAATCTTTACCTCAAACCAGAGGTGGCGCATACGATTAGTATTACTGCTGATTGGCATAGTGTTGGTGGCGCATACCAACTTGTGATGACACCGTATTATACACATGTTAGTGACTATATTGATGCGGTGCGTTTGTCAACAAGTGCAACAACAGGCTTTATGAAGCTTACATATGCAAATCAAGA
>CAZNYV010000070.1:0-10743 GCA_964577355.1 uncultured Campylobacteraceae bacterium | reverse complement strand
GGTATTTTCCCATGGCATATATCTTTTGGCAAGGTTTTTTGGTACTCACCAGATCCTAGGGCTGTCTTGTATCCAAAGGAGTTGAAGATAACAAAAAGCCTCTCAAAAACCATCAGGAACGGTGGATTTGAAGTGCGAGTCAATAGCGATTTTGATGGCGTTATCAGGAATTGTGCTACGGCAAAAAGAAAACATCAAGATGGCAGTTGGATAGAGGAAGAGTTTGTGGATTGCTACTCAAAGCTACACGGCTATGGATTTGCTATCAGTATAGAAACATACAAAGATGGTTTGCTAGTTGGCGGACTGTATGGCTTGAGGCTAAAGGGCGTGTTTTTTGGCGAGTCGATGTTTTCGCTTTGTTCGAATGCATCAAAGGTTGCGCTTGCATACCTGTGTCAAAATGCAAAAGCTTTCGGTATAAAAGTGATAGACTGTCAACAAAATACAGATCATCTTTTGTCTCTCGGTGCAGTGGAGATTTCTAGGGATGCTTTTGTTGAGATTTTGGAGCAAGAGTTCCGTGATGAATTGGGGTTAAATCTATGAATGGACTTGCTGTACTTCTCAAGCTGAAATATCTAAAAAATATGAAAGCACTCGGTTTTGATTATATGTCGCCACTTGAGAGTTTTGATACGCTTGGTAGTAACGAGCTTCCAAATGATATGAACAAGCTGAGAAATATGTGTAGCGGTTGTCATCTGTGTGATTTGGCAAAGAGTCGCAAGAGTGTTGTTTTTGGTGCTGGTAATGAGACGGCTGATATTATGTTTGTCGGCGAGGCGCCAGGTGAGAGCGAGGACAACCTCGGCAAACCATTTGTCGGCAAGGCTGGTGAGATGCTGACCAAAATGATAGAAAATGTATTAGAAATACCTAGGAGTAGTGTCTATATAGCAAATATTGCCAAATGCAGACCACCGCAAAATCGTACACCTTCGCATCTGGAAATCGCCGCTTGCAAACCATATATACTCAAACAAATAGAGCTGGTCAAGCCAAAAATCATCGTAGCATTGGGTGCAACAGCACTCAACACCCTGATAAGTGATGAGCTACAAATCACCAAAGCGAGAGGAAAACAATACAAGTTCGGCAATGCGGTGCTTGTTCCTACATTTCATCCTAGCTATCTTCTCAGAAATCCAAACGAGAAAAAACACGCGATGGAAGATATGAAGCTAATCAAAAGTCTGATTAACTGACTTACGCACTTCTGAAAAAGAATGCGTAAAAACCTATATTCTTTCGCATTTCTATGCGAAAAGCTTTTGTCCTCGCTAATGCTTGTGGAATTCCGCCTGCGGCTATATGGGGAGTGCAGAGGACGCTTGTGTCCTTGCCGCTAAAATGGGCTTTGCTCATTTTATGCGTAACATTAGTGTTAGCTAAGAGCCTACTGTTCTTTTGTTAGCGCGCTCATCACAAAAAACTCCAATTCGCCTCTTGGTATCTTCTTTCGAATCGACTCGGCATATATTGATGAGACTTTTGTGCTGTATTCATCATAGTCAAATAGCGGAAAGTGGACGCCCCAAGCTAGCCTGACTCTTTTGTATGATATTTTGTCTATCAGCCACTCTTTGTATAGTGTAAACCAAGTGAAAAAGAGTCCCGTAAATATGACGGCTGCGATAATCGACAGATGGCAGTTGAGCTTGGCTAGCAAGGCGTGAGTGATAACGATGCCTGGCAGTATAAAAAATATATGCGCCAAAAAGAAAAACGAAAGATACATACTTCCCATCTTCATTCTATATCCTAGCGAGCCACCATTTGGTATCATACCGTCTTTTATTTGCCTGTTTGCATCTAGCAGGTCATGGAACAGTATAGGGCTTTCGGAGACTTTGAAAACAAATGGCAATAGTTTTTCATCTACAAATTTATCAATTTTTACAGAAATAGACATTTTGACCTCCTAATAAACATTTTTGTGGATTATACTCTTTAACTTTTATACTTTTAGCTGATGGTTTGCTGGTTTTTGGGCTTTAAGCCTCATCTGATAATATCCGCGCCATGAAACACACAAAACGAAGCGTATTCTCAGCACTTATCGGCAACACTCTAGAGTGGTATGACTTTGCTATTTTTGGACTGCTAGCTGCTGTTATCGGAGCAAAATTCTTCCCATCATCTACTCCGTCTGTATCGACCATATCAGCTCTGGGTGCATTTGCTGGTGCGTATATCGCTAGACCTTTTGGCGGGATAATATTTGGGTTTATCGGGGATAGGTTTGGCAGACGGGCGGCTCTGAGGCTCTCCATCCTCTCTATGGGTGTGCCGACGGTGCTGATAGGATTATTGCCGACATATGATATTTGCGCCGATATTGCTCGTATTTTTGAGATTTTTGCAAGGTATATCGATAGGTGGTGAGTTCGTAGGTTCTATGGTGTATCTGAGCGAAATAGCCCCAAAGGACAAAAAGTACTTTTACTCTAGCTTTGCAATCATCGGGATAATCGGCGGAATTCTGCTAGGCTCACTCGTGTGTAGTGGAGTTTTTGCCTCGTTCGGTGTGGATGGTGTGGCTGAATTTGGTTGGAGAGTGCCGTTTTTGGCTGGTGTTTTTATCATTGTTTTTGGTGTTTGGATGCGTCGAAATATGGATGAGCCGCTCGTTGAGGTGGACAAAAAACACAATCCGACCCTAGAAGCGATAAGACATCACAAAAAAGCTCTCCTGCTAGTCATACTACTTACGGCATACATCGGCATCGCTTTTCACACGCTATTCATCTGGTTTCCTACATATCTGTCCACTATCGTCGAGCCAAATATTAAATCAGCCCTGAGCTACAAGTTCGTCTCTTTGCTTGTCTATGCTCTTTTTGTAGTGATAGGGGCGTGGCTGGCTGATAGATTTGGCGCTCGCAGGGTATTTGTTTATTCTCTATCGTTTTTTGTGTTTGCTCTCTATCCAGCTTTTGTACTGGCAAATCATGGCAATTTGGTGCTAGCTATACTGGCTCAAAGCTTTCTTGGCGCACTCCTCGCACTCTCTCACGCACTCTCGCCTATGACTATATCGAGACTATTTCCATCATCCATCAGAGTGAGCGGGCTAGGGCTTGGGTTCAATGTCATGGTCGCACTTTTCGCTGGAACTGCACCGATAGTGGCTACATATATGATAAAACTCACTAGCGACAAGTTGACTCCAGCGTACTATATAGCCTTTGTCTCTATTGTTGCCATCGCCTCTTTTTTGTGGATGGAACGAGACAAAAAATATGAGCAAAACCTCTAAAACATAAATGCGATGTTTGGTATTATAAAATATGAAAAACGCAAGCTATACTCCGCTCTTAAGAGTATATTTTAGCTATCAGTTCGGTAAAGTGTTCGGTGAACACCGATGAAGTTATTTTGGAATATAACTTAAAAGGAGGGATAAAATGTTTACTCCGGACAAGCCTATAGAGCATTTAAATGATGACAAGCTAGGTAGGGCAGGTTTTGCAAAACGACTTGGAGAAGCTATAACTGCATACGATGAAAACGATAGTTTTGTAATTGGGCTGTATGGTGCATGGGGAAGTGGTAAAACTTCAGTAATTAACATGGCAATTGATGCCATAAAAGAGCAGTCCGCACAGCCAATAATAATCAAGTTCAACTCCTGGAATTACTCAGACCAAAACCAGTTGGCTTTTCAATTTTTCAAACAGCTTGCCTTTGCAGTAGGGCTTGCTGACCATGAAAAACATTACAAAAAAGTCATCAAAAGTTTAAATCTTATGGCAAAAGTTGTTGCACCACTTGCCGCAGTTCATGCTTCAGGTATTGCTCTAAAAGATATTATAAACAGCGTAAAAGATACCGTCAAAAAAATAGCTGACTCACACAAAGACAATCTTGACCTCATCAAGCAAGAAATCAACAGCGCATTACGAAAATACGACAAAAAAATATTGATAGTCATTGATGATATAGACAGGCTCAACAATCAAGAGATTCGCCAAATATTTCAGTTGGTCAAGTCTCTCGCTGATTTTGAAAATACAATCTATCTACTAAGTCTCGACAAAAAAATTGTTGTTGATGCGCTTTCCGAAGCACAAACAGACAGTGGTAATGAATACCTTGAAAAAATTATACAAGCTTCATTTGAGCTACCACCAGCTTCAAACGATGAAGTTGCTAGTTTTTTATTTAAACGATTAGATGAAATATTACAAACCGATGAAAAACATTTTGACCAAACACATTGGGGTAATATATATCATTCTGGAATTAAATACTATTTCAAAACAATACGAGATGTTGTTAGATATACGAATGTTCTGAGTTTTTCTTATGAGCTTGTCAGAGGTGAGGTAAATCCTACAGACTTTCTTGCTATTACAGCCTTTCAGGTTTTTGATACAAAAATCTATACTGCCATCCAAGAGCACAGAAATGTGTTTCTGAAAGAATCAGACAAAAATAACAATTTATTAGAAGTTATTTGTGGTGAAAGCATTATTAAAAAAGATGCTATCGAGCAGCTTCTGATATATCTTTTTCCAAAAGCCAATAAGCATATGGGTTATCCAAATGAGTGGTTTGAAACATGGAGGAAAGCATTACGAATATCAAGTCCAGAGCTATTTGATATATATTTTCGCTTGTCACTTATGCACGAGCAGATTTCTCAAGCTGAAATAGACACTGTACTAAAAGCTATTGATAATGCTGAAACTCTGCGAGATGAATTAATTAATGTGCATTCCAAGGGAAAAATCACTGCAATGCTTGACCGCTTCATGGACTATCGAAATGATTTTAAACTAGAATCTATTGAAAACATATTTTATGTGCTACTTGATATTGGAGATACTTTTATAAACAAAAGACACGGTATGTACTCAGATACCAATCAGACAAAAATATCTAGGCTATTGTTTCATTTGGCTAAAAGGCTAAATGCAGACGAGTATTTTATGTTATTGTCATATTCTATCGATAATTCAAGCAATGGTGCTTATGTGTGCTTATCTGAAGTTATTGATGTAGTAAATTCGGAAGAAGAAGCTAAAAAAGAATCTTATTTATATGAAAATTTTCCAGTTTTAGATGAAGCACAAAAAAAGAAATTGCTACAAAAGATGAATTCAAAGCTGATACAATTGTGTGAAAGTAGCAATTTATCGACTTGCAACGAGCTTTATGTCGTTTTTATTTGGTGGTTAAGAATCGCTGACGAACATATAGTGAGACAATATGTCGATAAATTAATCGCTAGCGACGACGCTCTAGTGCAATTTTTATGTACGGCTGTATCTAGAGGATATAGTCAAAGTGTGAATGACTTTACTGCCAGGGAAACGCTAAAGTTTAATTGCGAAAGCATGCCAAAATTACTTGATATAGAAGCGGCAAGAATGAGAGTTGATTTTATGCTTGGAACAAAAGAATTAAACGAAGAGCAAAAGAAGATATTGGAAATATTTGCAAAGAATGGTGTAGGGAGAGCCGATTAAGACTACCGCCTTTTAGCCCCTTTTGGGTATCCTTGCAAAAATATTTTTCAAGGGTAAAAAGTGCAAAACCTAGAACAAACACTCAAATCTCACAAGCTAACATCCGAAGACTACGAACATATCAAAGCCATACTAAAGCGAGAGCCAAACCTCGTCGAAATAGGCATATTCTCAGCTATGTGGTCTGAGCACTGCTCATACAAATCCAGCCGTGTATATCTAAAAGGCTTCCCAACTGAGGCTCCATGGGTCATACAAGGTCCAGGCGAGAATGCAGGTGTTATCGACATCGGTGGTGGTGTTGCGGCGGTATTCAAGATGGAGAGCCACAATCACCCGAGTTTCATCGAGCCATTCCAAGGTGCGGCGACGGGTGTGGGCGGTATTCTCAGAGATGTATTTACAATGGGTGCTAGACCTGTTGCAAACATGAATAGCCTACGATTTGGCAACATCGCAGAAGATTCCAAAATGGGCGCACTTCATAGACACCTTCTCAGAGGCGTAGTCGAGGGAATCAGTAGTTACGGCAACTGTATGGGTGTGCCTATGGTTGGTGGTGAGACGACATTTGACGAGTGTTACAACGGTAACAATCTAGTCAACGCATTTACTCTGGGTATCGTAAAGACAGATGAGATTTTTTATGGTAATGCTGAGGGTATCGGCAACTCTGTCATATATGTTGGAAGCAAGACGGGACGAGACGGACTAGGCGGAGCGGTTATGAGCTCTGATAGCTTCGGTGCAGATGCAAAGACCAAGCGACCGACAGTACAAGTAGGTGACCCATTTACGGAAAAACTGCTCCTTGAGGCGTGCCTAGAGGTGTTCAAAACTGGTGCGATAGTTGGTATTCAGGATATGGGCGCGGCGGGGCTGACAAGCTCGGCGTTTGAGATGGCAAGTCGTGCTGGAAGCGGTATGATAATGCACCTAGACCGTGTACCGATGAGAGAGGCTGGTATGACTCCATACGAGTTGATGCTAAGCGAATCCCAAGAGAGAATGCTCATCTGTGCACATAAAGGCAGAGAGCAAGAAATCATAGATATATTCGAGAAGTGGGACTTGGATGTAGCAGTCATCGGAGAGGTCACAGCTACTGGAAATATGGAGCTAATGTGGCATGGAGAGTTAGCAGGAGAGCTTCCGATAGCACCTATCACAGATGAGGCACCTTGCTACAACAGACCGACAGCAGAGCCAAAATATCTATCAGAGATAAAAGATTATGGACTCGCAAACTGCAAAAAAATCGACAGCACGACTGCTTTCAAAACCCTAATGAGCCACATTGAAGTAGCCGACAAGAGCTATATTTGCAAACAATACGACTCAACTGTACAAACAAACTCACTCACAAAAATAGGCAAATCAGACGCAGGCATCATCAGGATAAAAGAGACAGGCAAAGCTGTTGCTATGAGCGTGGATTGTAATCCTAGACAAGTATATACAAATCCAGAGCTAGGAGCAGCTGCGGCTGTTATGGAATCTGGACGAAATGTAGCTACGAGTGGTGCTAGACCTCTTGCAATCACTGACTGTCTGAACTTTGGAAACCCAGAAAACCCAGAGGTAATGTGGCAGTTCAAAATGGCGTGTGAGGGTATCAAAAAAGCGTGTGCCGCCCTGCATACTCCAGTTGTGAGCGGAAATGTATCACTTTATAACGAAACAGACAAAGTAAGTGTATTCCCAACCCCTGCGATAGCGATGGTGGGCGTGCTCGATGACGCGAACAAAGCTCTGACAAGTGAGTTCAAATCCACAGGAAATAGCGTATATTTGATAGGTGATACAAACGAGGAGTTTGGAGCGTCACTATATATGAAAGCCTTTGGCGGTGTTGTCGGCGGTGTGCACCCTGAGGTAAATATGTCAAAAGAGCTAACACTTTGGGATATGATAATCGCGGCAAACGACAAAGGGCTATTAAAAAGTGCAAAAGACTGCTCAATAGGTGGTATTGCTGTAGCACTTGGTAAGATGAGTGTGATTAGTAGACTTGGTTTCAATGGTGCTACAGGATTTGGAGTGAACAACTTCTCTGAGAGCCTTTCTCGTGTGATAGTAGAAGTATCGCCTGAGAAGGAGCAAGAATTCCTAAGTTTCTGCCCATCGTTTGCACTAAAAGTGGTCAAAATCGGCGAAGTAGTGGCAAAAGATTTTGAGCTAGATGATATAAAAGTATCTAGTGACGAGCTAAATGAGCTTTATTTTGAGAGCTTCAAAAAAATTGTTGAACAGGATTTGTAATGAGAGCATTGATTTCAGTATCGGATAAAACAGGAATTGTCCCTTTTGCGGCAAAGCTAACAGAATTAGGGTGCAAAATCATAAGTACCGGCGGGACATTGTCAGCCTTGAAACAAGGCAAACTAAAAGCTAAAGACATCGCTGATTTTACTGGGATGCCGGAGATGTTTGACGGCAGGGTGAAGACACTAAACCCAATGGTGCATGGCGCAATTTTGCACAAGAGAAACGACAAAGAACATAGAAAAACGGCAAAGTATTTTGGTATCAAAAAAATAGACATCGTATGTGTGAACCTATATCCATTCAAGGCGACAATCGAGCGAACGGATGATTTTGATGAGATTATCGAAAACATAGACATAGGCGGACCAGCGATGGTCAGAAGTGCCGCAAAAAACTTTGAAAGCGTGCTGATTGTCACTGACCCAAGCGATTATGATAGAGTTGTCGAGTACATTGAAAAAGGCGTAGATGACATCGAATTTAGACGAGATTTGATGATAAAAGCGTACGAGCACACTGCAGCCTACGACTCCATGATAGCAAACTACATGAATAAACGATTCAAAGGTGATAGCGGGGATAAAAAATTCATAGTAGGCAACAAAGTAATAGGTTTGAGATACGGTGAAAACCCACATCAAAAAGGTTCTTTGTATGAGTTTGCAGATTTCTACTCTCAAAACCTCAGAGTTATCAAGGGCGAGCCAAGCTTCAACAATCTAACAGACATCAACGGAGCGGTCAAGCTAGCTGCTAGTTTTGGTGCTAGACCTGCTGTTAGTATAATCAAGCACGCAAATCCATGTGGTTTTGCACTAAAAGACTCCTTGTTAGATAGCTATATCGAAGCTCTAAAATGTGACCCAGTATCAGCGTATGGCGGGGTTGTAGCGGTAAATGGAACTGTTGATGAAGCACTTGCAAACGAGATAAACAAGACATACATCGAAGTATTGATAGCACCTAGAATTACAGATGAGGCTATAAAAGTATTTGAAGCAAAAAAGAGAATCAAGCTTTTTGAACTTGGCGATGAGTTGTTGCCACACTTTGCTGATCCAATAGACTTCAAACATATTATGGGTGGTTTTGTGGCGCAAGATGAAGACAAAGTAAACGATAGCGAAATCAGAGATGCAAAATGTGTAACAACAAAACAAGCAGACTCCAGAGAGTTAAAAGACCTAGAAATTGCCTACAAAGTAGCGGCGCTAACAAAATCAAACTGTGTAGTCTATGTCAAAGATAGCGCAATGGTAGCAATCGGTATGGGAATGACGAGCAGGGTTGATGCGGCAAAAGCGGCAGTTAGAAAAGCTGAAGATTCTGGACTAGACCTAAGAGGCGCAGCTCTAGCTTCTGAGGCGTTCTTCCCATTCCGTGATTCTATTGATGCAGCGGCTAGTGTCGGTGTATCAGCGGTTATACAACCAGGTGGAAGTATGAGGGATGAAGAGGTCGTAAATGCTTGTAATGAACTCGGACTTTCAATGTATATAACGGGTGTGCGACACTTCTTGCATTAAACTGCTGCGAGAGCAGACTTGGTGCATAAACACCTAGTCTGTCTGTCTAGCTACTGCTTTGTTTTTTTAACAATCTTTGTGTTTTTTGTTTTTTTACTTGATTTTGCTGGCTGCTTTGTTTTTTTAGAAGTTTTCTTGCCGTGTTTTTTAACTCTTTTTTTGGACTTTACTCTTGGCTCAGTTTTGTATATACCATCTGTGTCAGCCTCTTTCATATTTGTATCTTTGACTTTGGCGCCAGAAATATTCGCGTTTTTGAGATTTGCATTTTCCATGTCTGCACCATCTATTTTTGCGCCCTTAAGATAAGCACCTTGCATTTTTGCATTTTTAAAGATAGTGTCAGAGACTATCGCTTCTTTCAAGATAGAGCCGGATAGGTCAGCATCGCTAAAATCCGTCTTGGTAAGATTTGCTCTTTTTAGGCTTGCACCTTTGATATTTACCTTGCTCATATTTGCACCAGACAGGTCAGTTCCATCCATAGCAGCACCGAGGAGATTTGCCTCAGAGAGATTTGCACCTTTAAGATTTGCACCATTGATATTTGCAAATTCTAAATATGCATTTTGTAAATCAGCACCAGATAAGTCGCATTTTTCGCACTGTTTTGTTTCAATTAGTTTTTTTACATCAGCTTCGTTGAATCCAAACATGATAGTGGCTGCAGTTAATATGATGGCTGTTTTCTTCATTGTTTTCCTCTAGTCTCATTTATTTGTGTAGAGTCGATATTACTAAAAGTAGTTTAAAATTACTGTATTTTGAACGATTTTTGCTAAATGCCTAAAAAAATACTTGACAAAACGAAACATATCAAGTATAATCGGGGATGCTTAAAATCGTATCTAAAATAACCATATCTATTGTAGCCGTTTTGGCTATCACAAGTGATGCTTTTGCGTACGAACAACAAGACTTTGTCGTAGCAAAACCTCAAGAAGTGATTGCTCAGGATAAAGAAGCACCAGCGCAAGACAATGTATTTGACAAAGTTGCATCTGTGGCAAAAAACCTGATTGGTACAAAGTACAAATTTGGTGGAATCAGCCCAGTTACTGGTTTTGATTGTAGTGGATTTGTTAAATATGTATTTAGCGAAGGGGCTGGCATAAAACTACCTAGAGGTTCTAGGGATATGAGAACACTTGGAAAGGCTGTTGATTTAAAATCACTCAAGCCTGGTGATTTACTATTTTTTAAACTCAATTCATCTCATGTCGGTATTTATATAGGTGAGAACAGATTTGTACACGCTCCGAGGACTGGCAGGTCAGTTACTATTGATAGCGTCTTGGATTCAAGCTTTTCAAACAAAATAGTTGGTGCTAGAAGATTGGTCGAGCTAGACTAAAATCTTTCGTCCAACCGAACTTTACAGTTATTTATTCGTCTTCAATTTCGTATAAATCTTCATGTTCATCGTCAATATCATCTAGTGACATATAATCCTCGTCATCATAGGCATAGTC
>CAZNYV010000069.1:0-10750 GCA_964577355.1 uncultured Campylobacteraceae bacterium | reverse complement strand
GCTGGACACACTGTAACGGTGTATGAAAAAGCCAAACGAATCGGTGGACTCGTCAGATATGGCATACCAAACTTCAAGCTTGATAAAAAAGATGTCGTGCAGAGGCGTGTTGATTTGATGACTCAAGAAGGGGTGGAATTTATTACTGGTGTAAATGTTGGAGTTGACCTCTCTTTTGCCCAGTTGGAGTCAAAGTATGATGCAGTTATAGTCTCTATTGGTGCGGGCAAGCCTAGAGATTTGCCTATTGCAAACAGAGACGCCAAGTGTGTGTATTTTGCTATGGAATTTTTGGCTCAAAACAACTCTGTTGTCGAAGGCGAAGAGATTGCTGATGCAGATAGAATAGTAGCAACAGGCAAAGATGTATTGGTAATAGGTGGTGGAGATACGGGAAGTGACTGTGTCGGCACTTCAATAAGACAAGGCGCATCATCGGTGACGCAGATAGAACTCCTATCAAAACCACCACTTGAGCGAACTGTTGATATGCCGTGGCCTACATATCCAAGGGTTTTCAAGCTTTCAACCTCTCAAGCTGAGGGCTGCAAGTTGGAGTTTGATGTGCTTTCCAAATCTTTTATCAAAGGTGATGATGGCAAAGTAAAAGGTGTGAACTGCGTGAGAATCGAATGGGAAGGTAGAAATTTCAAAGAGATAGCTGGGAGCGAATTTGTTATCAAAGCTGAGCTTGTACTTCTTGCTATGGGCTTTTTGGGACCTGAGCAAGATTGTGTTATAAAAGATATGAAATTAGAGACTGACGAACGAAGCAATATCAAAACAACAAAATACAAAACAGCCAACTCAAAAATCTTCTCTGCTGGTGATGCTAGAAGAGGGCAATCGTTGGTTGTTTGGGCAATTTTGGAAGGGAGAGAGTGTGCAATTGCGGTTGATGAATTTCTGATGTCTAAATCAAGTATGTTAAATTCTAAAAACAAATCACTGTGTGAATTTAAGAAATAATGAAAAATGATTCTTTTTTTACACATTTTGTAATCATTTTTTGGAAAGTTTATCGATAGATGTTGAAAATACATTAAAAATTAGTGATAATCTTTCGGGTAAATCTTTTTCCGATAATCTAAACTCAAAAACGGGGGTAACGAAATGGATAGAGTTGATACTGTATCAACTGATGTGTTAATAATCGGTGGCGGTCCATCTGGTTTGGCAACAGCAATTCACTTGGCTGATACACTAAAAAAAAGTGGCTCTGAGCACAAGATATTGCTTATCGAAAAAGGCGCTTCAATAGGAAGTCATATACTTTCTGGTGCTGTTATCAAAACAGATGTGTTCAGAGAGCTTCTGCCCGATGTGGACTTTGAGGAGATTCCTTTTAATACAAAAGTCACAAAAGACAATACACTAATACTTAGTGAGAGTGGAGCTACAATACTGCCGTTTCATGCGCCATATATGAACAATATAGGTAACTATGCAGCTAGTCTAGGTCAAGTATGTAAATATTTGGCAAAAAAAGCTGAAGAAAAAGGTGTTGAAATCTATACTGGATTTGCTGTTAGTGAAATTTTATACAAAGATGGCAAGGTAATCGGCGCAAAAACTATAGACACTGGTGTTGACCATCATGGTCATAAGCTAGAAAACTTCCAAGAAGGCACTAGAATCGAAGCAAAAATTACTATTTTTGCAGAAGGGACTAGAGGCAGTCTAGCAAAACAGCTAATCCAAAAATTTAGACTCGATGATGACAGAAATGCGCAAATATATTCACTTGGATGCAAAGAGATCTGGAATGTTCCAGAAGGTAATATCGAAGCTGGACAAATATACCATACAATGGGCTTCCCGCTAAATGGTGACGAGTTTGGCGGTGGTTTTATTTATGGTCTAAAAGACAACAAGGTAGCACTTGGATTGGTTGTTGGGCTTGACTTCAAAGACCCTACATTTGATGTACACGCAGCATTCCAAATATGGAAAACAAATCCGTTTGTTGCGAAAATATTAGCCGGTGGTAAAATCGCTGAATTTGGCGCAAAAACACTTCCTGAGGGTGGCTATTATGCTGTTCCGAAGCTATACACTGACAATGCAATGATAGTCGGAGATAGCGCAGGGCTTGTGACTATGCCAGCTCTAAAAGGTGTGCATCTAGCTATAAAATCAGGAATGTTAGCTGCACAGACTGCAGCAAATGCTTTGAAAAGAAATGACACTTCTGCAAATAGCTTACATGAGTATGAAACACTTGTTGGTAAAAGCTTTATTCATGATGAGATGTATCCAGTTAGAAACTTCAGACAAGGTTTTGAGAGTGGATTTGTAGCTGGCGCGCTCAACTTTGCTACTCAGCTTGTTACTGGAGGTGCTGGACTGTTCGGAAGACTCAGAACACATAGTGATAGCGAAGCTACCCAAACACTAAAAGAATTTACTGGTGTACCATTCAAAGAGAGATTCAAGGACAAGTTGGATTTTGACAAAGTGTTGACTTTTGACAAAGTTACTGATGTCTATTACTCAAAAGCAAATCATGACGAGCAACAGTTGGTTCATCTACGAATTGCTGATCAAGAAGCTTTCAACAATGTAAATATCAAACT
Source organism: uncultured Campylobacteraceae bacterium (assembly GCA_964577355.1). GTDB lineage: Bacteria > Campylobacterota > Campylobacteria > Campylobacterales > UBA6016 > CAZNYV01. Next base: position 8,174 of record CAZNYV010000069.1, on the reverse strand, counting down.
ATATGGCGCTCCGTGCCAATATGTCTGTCCTGCTGAAGTTTATGAGGTTCACACTGACAAGAGTGGACATCAAGAGCTGAGATTGCATGCTGAAAACTGCGTTCATTGTAAAACTTGTGATATTAAGTCTCCAAACGGTGCTGTCACTTGGAGCGCGCCTTATGGCGGCAATGGCCCTGATTATGAAAATATGTAAGAACAAAAGGAGATTGTCACAATGGCTTTAACAATTATAAGTTTGATAAAACAAGTCCCGCTTCCAAGTGAAATGAGAATGGGTGATGATGGTTTGATGGACAGGACAAAGGCGAAGTCGATTATCAATATTGACTGTCAATTCGGTCTTGAGGCTGGTCTTCAGCTCAAAAAACAAAATCCAGATGCAAAATTGATAGTTTGTTCTATGGGACCACCATCGTTTGAAGTTGCGCTCAAAACAGCTATTTCTATGGGCTACGATGAAGCATATCTTCTCTCTGATAGAAGACTAGGTGGAAGCGATACATATGCGACAGGTCTTGCGATTGCTACGATGCTAAAACACCTTGGTTTTTCAAAAGACTCAAAAGAACCATTTGTGATTCTGGCAGGTCGTCAAACAAGCGACGGCGATACGGCTCATGTTCCATCTCAAGTAGCTGAAAATCTAGTTATCCCTCAGGCTACTTTTATCGAAACAGTCAAAGCTGATAGCGACGGTAGGATAGTGGCAAAAAGGATAATCGAGGGTGGTTATCAAATGATGAAACTACCTATGCCGTGCGCTCTTTCTCTCACTCCGACGGGCGTGCCTCCTAGAAAACCGTCTCTAAGCGGTGCGATGAAAGCTAGAAATAGCACTATCACTATGTTGAATATTGATGATATTGGTCTTGGGATAGAAAAAATAGGTCTTAGTGGTTCACCTACAATTGTTGCGAAGGTTGTAAATATCGTTAGTGAAAGAGCTCCGATTACGATGAGTGAAGGTCACAACGAAAGCGCTTTGGTTGATAGTTTGATAAATAATATCAAGCATGGTGGACATGTTATGGAGCACAAAGAAAAAGCAGCCAAAAAAGAGGTTGAAAAACCAGATTTTCCAGAAGTTGACTTTAGAAATGGCGCAACAGGGATTATTACTTGGGCTGAAATTACAAATGGAAATGTATCTCGTCCTTCGCTGGAGCTTTTGACACCGGCTAGAAGCTTGGCTACTGAGCTTGGAAACGACACGAAAGTCATGACATTGCTGATAGGTAAAAATGTAAAACATCTAGCGCAAACGCTTATCGAACATGGTTCTGATGAGGTTATCGTTGTAGAAGATGACAAGCTGGAAGAGTATTTGGTGCTTCCATTCTCGTCTATCTTTGCTCAAGTTATCAAAGAGAGAAATCCAGAAATCGCACTCTTTGCAGCTACAACTGCAGGACGAGAGCTTGCTCCTAGAATCGGTGTCAAAACAAACAGTGGCGTAACGGCTGACTGTACGGCGCTAGAGATTGGTGAGCATATTGATAGAAAAAACAAAACTATCTTCAAGCCTATTCTTGAGTCGAGACGACCAACTTATGGTGAGAGCAAGCTAGCTACTATTTTGGGCTTTGTATGCCCTCAAATTTCTACTGCTAGGGCTGGAACTTTTGAAGTGCCACAAAGAGTAGATGGTAGGAGTGGAGTAGTATCTGAATTCAAACCAGCGCTCGAAGAAAAAGATTTTGTTGTTGAAATACTAGAAACACTAAGGGGTGAGGGCGGATTGCAAAATCTATTCGAAGCTGACATTATTGTATCTGGTGGTAGAGGCACAACAAGCGACAATCTAGGTCTAATCAAAACACTAGTAGAAGAGCTTAGAAGTCAAGGTATTAATGCTGAGTGGGCATGTAGCCGACCAGTTGTTGATGAAGGTGTGTCTGAATATGCTAGACAAGTTGGACAAACAGGCAAAACAGTTAGACCAAAAGTGTATGTGGCTGTCGGTATTTCAGGCGCAATCCAACATATCGCTGGTATGAAAGAATCGGAAAAAATTGTAGCGATTGACCACAATCCAAAAGCTACAATTTTCCACAACGCTGACTTTGGAATAGTAGGTGAATATCAAGACATCTTGCCTGAGCTTATCGAAAAAGTCAAAGGCGGATTTACATTCGGACTCGAGCCTAAAAAAGCGTAAGAGCTTTATTTATAGACCCTTTGCTTTGTGGCAAAGGGTTTTTTGTTGCTTTTTTCAAAGTAGCAAAATCATAGCATTTCAAAAAATTTATCCAAAAAGGAACAAAGATGGTCGGTAGAAAAGTCGGTATTGTCGGTTCGGGATTTGTTGGGGCTACTGCTGCGTATAGTTTGACGCTGCTTGGCACATGCCACGAAGTTGTTTTGTATGATATTGTGCCAGATGTTGCAAAAGGAAAAGCTATTGACATAGGTCAGTCTACCAATTACTCTCCGAGAGGAACTATTGTGACGGCTGCTGAGAAGCCAAGCGATATGAAGAATTGTGACATTGTCGTCATAACGGCTGGTGTACCGAGACGAAGTGAGATGACTAGAGAAGACCTGCTCCATATCAATGCAAAGATTATAAAAGGCGTTGTCAGGGATATAATGGAGTATTCACCAAATGCTATTATACTTTGTGTCTCAAATCCGCTGGATGTTATGACATATGTTGTGCATAGACTTACCAAATGGAATAGAAATAGAATAGTCGGAATGGCCGGTGCGCTTGACATATCTAGGATGGCATACCAAATCAACAAAAAAGTAGGCTATGGTCCAGGTCAAACAAGAGCTATTGTTATTGGTGATCATGGTCAAAATATGATTCCGTATCCTGAAATATCAGCGGTTGGCGGTATTCCACTGGGTCAAATCGTATCAAGAGAAGATATGGATGATATTATCAAACGAACAAAAGAAGGCGGTGTAGAGATTGTAAAATATCTAGGTACTTCTGCGTACTATGCACCAGGGCGAGCAATTTCTGTTATGGTTCAAGCGATGCTGGATGATTCTAGGATTGTTATACCGTCATCGGTTATATTGCAGGGTGAATATGGCTACAGTGATGTTTCTGTTGGTGTGCCAGTTGTTCTTGGTTCAAATGGTTTTGAAAAAATAATTGAGCTAGAACTTGACGATGATTTGTCTGCAAAATTCAAAGTTTCAGTTGATTCTATTAGGGATGGAATAAAAGTCCTAGAGGATAGTGGATTCTTCGAAGAAGCATAGTATGTGAAAACACGAGCCGAGTCGTTTAGATTCGGCTTCTAAAGCATAGCGATAGCTACAAAATCAACCAAATTTACCTGTAATATACTCTTCTGTTAGTTTTTCTACTGGATTGATGAATATATCTTCTGTATGTCCAAGCTCAACCAAATCCCCAATATACATAAATGCAGTATAGTCAGAAACCCTAGCAGCTTGTTGCATATTGTGAGTTACGATAATAACCGTTAGTTTCTCTTTTAGTTGAATGATAAGTTTTTCAACTGCTAGCGTAGAGATAGGGTCTAGTGCAGATGTTGGTTCGTCAAATAGCAATACTTGCGGCTCAACGGCGACGGCTCTAGCAATACAAAGTCTTTGTTGTTGACCGCCAGATAGGGCTGAGCCTCCATCATGAAGTCTACCAGAGACCTCTTCCCATAGTGCAGCACCTTTTAGGGCGATTTCAACTCTATCTTTTAGCTCTGTTTTGTTTTTTATACCTTGAAGTCTAAGTCCATAAGCAACATTGTCAAAAATACTCATAGGAAATGGAGTTGGTTTTTGAAATATCATACCGATTTTGACCCTTAGAGATATGAGGTCAACATTTCTATCCAAAAGGTTTTTGTCCTCAAAAAGTATCTCACCCTCGTATTTATTGCCTGGGTATAGGTCGTGCATACGATTAAAACTTCTCAGAAGTGTTGTTTTACCGCAACCGCTTGGTCCGATAAGCGCAGTTACTTTGTTTTTTGCAATTGGCATATTTATATTTTTTAGATTCGGTTTTTCACTGCCATTGTAATAAAAACTAAGATTCTTTACCTGAATCTCTAGTGGATCTTTTATATCTACTATTGTTGCCATTAGTTATTAACCTTTATTTCTTAGTTTCATAATCACCCTGCTTAGAATGTTGATAAATAGTACTGTAAATGTGAGAATCGTAGCCGCTGCCCAGCCAAGTGACTGCCAGTCTTCATATGGGCTTGCTGCATAGTTGAACATAGTTACAGTGATTGAAGCCACCGATTGGCTCATATCGTAACTTAGGAAGTTGTTGTTAAACGCTGTGAACAATAGTGGTGCGGTTTCACCGGCGATTCTAGCTATTCCCAAAAGAATACCAGTCAGCAAACCAAGAGCCTCGTCTTTATAATCAAGTTGAAATATCTCGTTGCATTTTTGTGCGCCCTGTGGATATGGTGCTTCTCTGAGCGTCTGTGGCACTAGCCTGAGCATATCGTCTGTAGTACGAAGTATAATCGGTATAGCTAGCAAAGCTAGAGCGACGCTTCCTGCCCATCCAGAGAAATGGTGCATTGGGGCAACTAGAATTCCATAGACAAATACGCCAATTACGATAGAAGGTGCAGACATCATTATATCCGACAAGTCTCTCAGGAAGTTTGATATTTTAGACTCGTTTGCATATTCGCTAAGATAAGTTCCAGCCAGCATACCGACAGGAATCCCAATTGTCATTGCAGTGCCTACTAGCATTAGATGCCCTATTATTGCTTGCTTGAGACCACCACCTTCCATTCCTGGGGGTGTGCCAGTGTTTGTAAATACTCCTACTGAGATGGCTGATAGTCCCTTGAAAAGCAATGCTCCAAGTATCCAAAATAAAAATCCTATCCCAACTAGTGCAGCTAGTGTGGATAGTCCGAGGACGATTCCATTGACAATTTTTCTTTTTTCTTGCGCCATCATGCTACTTTCCTTTTTAGGAAGAAGAATTTAGCGGTTGCTATGATTATAAAGCTGACCACAAATAGTGAGAGTGCCAATAGGTATAGGCTGGAGTAGTATAGAGCCCCATCTGCCTCGCTAAATTCGTTTGCTAGAGTAACAGGTATGCTTGTTGCTGGGTCAAAAAGACTGCTAGGAATATTTTGTGAATTTCCGACAACAAAAGTAACTGCCATAGTCTCGCCTAGTGCTCGACCAAGTGATAGTATGACAGAGCCTATTACGCCTATTTTTGCATAAGGTATGACAACATCCTTGATGACATCCCATTTGGTAGCACCTAGCGCATATGCTGATTCTTTGAGTATATCTGGTGTCGTATTCATAGAGTCTCTGGATATAGATGCGGTAAAAGGTATTATCATTATGGATAGAATAATACCACCAGTGACAAGCCCAAGACCTGAGCCGCCGGTCAACTCTCTCATGATTGGAGCAAAATAAAACAGACCCCACATACCATAGATAACAGATGGTATGGCAGCGAGAAGCTCAATCAGTGTGCCAGTGATACTTTTAACCTGTCCTTGGGCAATTTCGCTTAAGAATATCGCAATTCCTATCGCAACAGGCGTTGCAATTGTTATGGATATAGCTGTACTAACTACAGTACCATAGATTGAAGGGAGAGCACCAAAAGACTCCATATTTGGAGCCCAATCCGAAGTGGTGAAAAATTTGAAACCAAAAGCATCTAATGCTGGTTTTGCATTGTCGTATAGAACTACAAAAACTGCCACAAGGATTACTAATACTGAAAACGCCATGATTCTGGAGATGTTCTCAAATAAAAAGTCACCGATATTTGTCTTGTTCATCTAAATCCTATTTTGATTTTTTTGTTCTTGCATATTAACCAAATTTGGTTACACAATAATTACAATGAGATATTATGCCTTCCTAACATTAAGCATTTCAATAAGGTTTAACTGCTGCAATAACGAATAAAGGTCTTCCGTAACAAACAGTGTTATTTTAGCCTTGTCAACATTTACAACTTTTAATAACGAGCCTATGATGGAAGATGTTACTATGAACGAATCCTGAATGTGTATGGAAAGTGTTTTTGACTGTGTGTCTAAAAGCTTTGTCATCGCATCTTTGAATACAGCGCTATCTTCAGCTGATTTTATCAAACCTGTTACGATCATTTTGTTAAAACCGTCAACGGTCACTGTTTCTATATTCATCTGCAAACCTTAGTTTTGGACTATTATCGTATCGAGTATTGTAACCTTTTTGCCTTTTGAATTGTAATAAATCCCACCAACGGCATCCAAACTCATTCTAATACCCCTTCCTCTAAACTCCATATTGTATGGAGAATCAATTCGTTTTAAAGTGTCAGAAAAATCAAAGCCATTGCCGTCATCTTCGATGGTTATCTTTAGAAGCTTTGTGCCGTTGTTTTGATTTTTAGATAAGAATATACTGACTGTAATTTTTTTATTTTTATTATCGTTGCTCGTTTCTAACTCTAATACTTTTGCTTCAAATGAGCCATTTCTTATTAGCTCTTGTTTTTGCGTTCCTGATATTCCGAGGTTCCCATGCTCAAAGGCATTGCTGAGAAGCTCGCTTACACACAATGATAGTGAACACTTTTGCCTAATATTATCAATGATATTTTCTATAAATGCCTCAATATGACTATGCCCCTTTATGACATCGCTACTAGTTGACTTAATATCTATGGTTAGTTTTGGGGTTTGTTCAAACTTAAGTTTTGTCATATATATGATAGTTACATCATCGTCAAATTGTGTGGTTTTATCTTTGAATAGCTTGACTAGTCCGTGAAGTGTATTTGTATTTAAAAAATCATTTTGCAAAAATACATTGTACAGACTAGCGCTTTTGGTTACACACTCATTGAGCCCATCGCTAAAGATAGCGATTTTGTCTATGGTTGATAGACTGATTGTGTCTATGGTGTTTGATTCCAAAAATGACATTATTGGTGGATTATTTGATTTTAGAGTGTTTATTAGACCTGTATTGTCTTGAATCAAAATTGGCGGCATCCCAAAAGAGGCGTATTTTAGTTTTGACTCATTTGCATCGAAAAGAACAAAAGTCGCACACAATAGCTCGTCCTCTAGTAACTGCATTTTTATATAGGAACAAAAAGAGCCAATATTTGCTTCAAAGTTAAAGTCACTTTTTCTGAGAGCTACATTGATTGCGTTATTTATAAATGAAGAGGATTGAATACTTGTAACCGAAGCTGAAAGCCCTTTGCCCATTGCATCGATGAGATAAAATAGATATACGCCTTGAGAGATAGCAATTGTTCCGTATGTGTCGCCACTTAGTATGTCTAGTGGTTTGTAGTAAGAATTGAAGAACCAGTCGTTGTAGTGCGTGTAAGAAACTTCGTCAGATATGATTTTCATCTGCTTTCTGAAAGCATCCTCTTGTTGTATGTTGTGATAGCGCTCTTTTGTTTTAAGGAAATCCATTTCGTTTTTTCTATTTCGCTCATACCCAGTAATATCAGAAAGGACTATGATGTATTTTCTAGCACCCATAAGGAGCGATTTTGACAGTGTTATTGAGAATATAAACTCTTCTGTTATCGAATTTCCGTGTTGAAGCTCGAAGCAAGCCTTTAGCTCATCTACTTCTTCTAACACTTTGACTAGTTCTTTGTCTGTGCTTGGTATTTTGTTTTTATTGTAGGGCAGTAGTTTTTTTACTAATGAAAAGTTTTTTCTATCACAACTCCCTAGCATAAAACTAGAAAAGCTACCACTGCAATACTCAAGATTGAAATGGGAGTTGTATATCGCACAAAAGCTTTTTTGGGCTTCCAATATTGCATTTTGATATTGCACCTGCTCTTGCAGTTTGGCTATTGCGGTGATTTTGCTATCCATAAGCTATCCATTGTTTAGTTAGTGTGAATATAACAAAAGCCACCTCAAATAGCACTTTGAAGACACCCTTGTATGCAACTATGACAAATTTGTTAGCAATGTACTGTTTTGTATGAGTAAAAATTTGTCAAAAGATAACAAATATCCTTACAAAAATGTAGTTTGTAGATTTGATGAACACTCTTGATAGCTTTATTTCAAAGGCTTTGATGGGGTTTTTTATTTCTGTGGAACTCAAAATGCAGATTCTTAATCGCAATAAAATCCAAGGAGAACAAAATGGCAGAACTTAGACAAATCGCCTTTTACGGAAAAGGTGGAATCGGTAAGTCCACAACA
>CAZNYV010000068.1:0-11063 GCA_964577355.1 uncultured Campylobacteraceae bacterium | reverse complement strand
GAGTTTCGATGATGATACACTCAGGCAGATAGGACGTTACAACAAATTTGGCTCAGGCGAGGAGCTATATGCAAAAGTGCGAGATGCTATTCAGCATTTCAGGGTTGTCAATATCGACATCATCTACAACTATCCCTCTCAGAGTGAAGATGCGCTAAATCGTGAGATTGATACTATTTTGCGACTTCGTCCATCGCAGGTGACTTTTTATCCGATGATGTACGCTCCAGCGATTCGCGACTCGCTAAATGAGCGTTGGGGTGAGCTCAGTGATGAGAATGAAGCTAGGCTCTATCGTGTCATTATGGAGAGGATGGGCGGCATTTATACACAGAGGTCGAGCTGGGCGTGGTCATTGGCTAGAGATGGCATTATCGACGAGTATGTGATTGAACGCAGTGAATATGTCGGTATCGGGAGCGGTGCTTTTAGTTTTGTTGGCGATACGCTTTATGCCAACAGCTTCTCGCTCCCTTGCTATGCGGAGGCTATCACTGCTGGGCGGTTGCCTATCACTCATGCGACGACTTTTCCATCTCGTGCTATCTCGCAATATCGGATGATGGTTGAGATGTTTGGACTGTCAAAAGGCACTCAGGGTTTGTGGGCGGAGAGCCTGTTTTTGAAGCTCTTCGGCGCGCTTCGTGATGGCAGAGTAAGTGCACGAGGCTCCTATCTCGCCTCGGTGATGATGCGGGAGTTTTACAACAGCATGGACTATGTGAGAGAGACGATGCGACGGGGTTTAAGGGAGGAAGATGGGGTGATTTTGTAATTCATCTTTAATACTATATCAGCAAATTATAAGCTAGAAAATACAAGTGTGACTTTCATCACATATTTAATAATCATATTTACTTACAATCCTCTTGAATTTAAAATAAAGGGGATTCCAATGAAACAAGAAAATGCCATCAGGTTGTTACGCATCTTTTTGGGCGTAAATTTTTTATGGTTTGGAACACTAAAGATGTTTCCAGGTGTTAGTCCTGCTGAAACACTAGCCACAATGACCATAAGCTCACTTACTTTTGGTCTACTGGTGCCAACTTTGTCAATAAAACTTTTGGCAATAATGGAAATTCTAATTGGCGTAGGATTAATAATTGGGCAATTCCAGTTTTTTATCTTGCGACTTTTTATGTTCCATATGTTTTTCACATTCTCACCATTGTTCTTATTTCCAGAAATATGTTTTACGAATGCGCCGTTTGCTCTTACTATTGTTGGTCAATATATTGTCAAAAATATAGTTTTTATAGTAGGCGGAATGATAATATGTATTGATCTAAAGAGTAAAATGCATCCTGTTTGTGATGAATATCACAGAAAACAGACTGCTAACAACACTAAACTTCCATTGTCGGTTGATAACAATCGAACATCAAAAAGTTAGGAGCAGTCCATGAACAATCTAAAGTTATTTATCGATACGCACGATAAAAATAACAAGACTTTTCCAGAAAATATCACGCCAAGTGAGCTGGAGGTGTTTTACAAGCAATATGAAAAAGCTTGTAAAGAGGAAGGGGTAATATCAGTTAAAACCCATGTAGGCTTTTCAGAAGGCAGGGCGTTTTGTTTGAATATGGCAATAGATGCCGATGCTATAAAAAGAGTTCATGAAAAAGTTGGGTTGCCATTTGATACTATAACAGAGGTAAGTACTATTTCTCCACTTAGGTTTGATAGCTGAGAAATAAGTTTCAAGGCAGATTTCTGCCTTGATTTTACTGAAATTGAAACCAGAAAGAAAGCTAAAGTATGAATCTGACTTGGATTTGTGATACTACAAAAATAGACTGGGAAGAACTTGCAAACCTCTATAAAATCGCACCGTTAGGCAACAAAAATCCCGATGATTTGAAAATTGCTTTTAGTAACAGTATGTATAAATGTTTCGTGTATAACGAAACTATGCTTATTGGTGTTGGGCGTGCTATTGCCGATGGGGTAGATGTATCGTACTTGTGCGATGTCGCTGTTCATCCGGAGTATCAACGATGCGGTATCGGTAAAGCGATTGTCCAAAAACTATTAGAGTACTCGAAAGGGTATAACAAGATTCTTCTTTTTGCCAGTGTTGGCAAAGAATCTTTTTATAGAAAACTAGGATTTGATAAAATGACCACAGCAATGGCGATTTTCAAAAACCGTGAGCGCGTTTTTGAAATGGGCTTAATTGAGAAAGGTAACAATTAATGGAAAATATTACTATAGCAAGAGCAAAAAATAGCCATTCGGGTGAAATAGCTGTTTTGGTTGGCAAACTCTTGGAAGAGATTATGGAACGCATAGGCATAAATGTGTTTCACTTTAATCTTGAAGAGACAAAAGAGCGTTTGAGTGACTTTATTATAAATGAGAAAAACTACATATTTATTGCTGTTGATACAAATTCAAATAAAATCATTGGTTTTGCTACTACTTATCAAGGATATGCTCTATACGCCGAAGGGGCTATTGGAACGATGGCTGAGCTGTATATTTGCCCAGAATTCCGCTCGCATGGTATTGGAAAGAAACTAGTTTGCACTATCAAAGAGTTTGGTAATCAAAAAGGTTGGAAGAGAATAGAAGTGACTACTCCGCCACTGCCGCAGTTTGACTCAACATTGGCATTTTACTAGCGAGAAGGTTTTGAAATTTCTTGCGGACGAAAAATGAAGCAGGCGCTATAGTCTGCATAGCAAAGCATTATTATGGAAAAGCAAAAAATTAAAGATAACATAAGAGATACATTTAACACTGTGGCAAAAAGCTATGACAAAAATCAGCAATTTATTATCTCCGCAAAAAAGATGGCTGATTTGCTTCATTGTGATAATGATAAATTGACAATTTTGGATTTATCTACAGGCACTGGGAGTGTTGCAATAGAGCTTGCCAAAAAGTATCCGAATGCAAATATTTTCGCTATTGATATATCTGATGAGATGTTAAATGTAGCTCGCCAAAAAACAAGTCAGCTTGGACTTGGCAACATTACATATTTACTTCAAGATGTTGAAAATATGAATTTTGAAGGTATAAAGTTTGATATTGTTACATGCGGATACGGACTATTTTTTTATCCAGATATGGAAAAAGTTGTGAGTGATGTTTTTAATAGATTGAGTGATGATGGTAAATTTATTTTTTCAACTTTCACAGAAAAGGCTTTCCTGCCATATTCAAAAATCTTCTTAGACGTACTAGAGCGAAATTACAATATAACACCTCCAAGTAGGATAGAAAAAAGACAGCTAGTAACGCATGATGAAATAGAAAAACTATTTGCACATATAGAAGGGCTGGATTTAGAGACTCATGATATTGAAATTGTTTTTCCAATGGAAATTGACGAATGGTGGCAACTTCTTAATAGTACAGGATACAAAGGGCTATTAAATCAACTAGAATCTAAATATTCACAATTTGAAAAAGAATACATAGAACATTTACAATCGATTTCAAACGATAACCTTATTAACTTTAATGCCAACAGTATGATTTCCATAGTTTGCAAAACAAAGAAGGTGGGATGACATACAATGTAGGCATACTCATTTATCCTGATGTCGAGGTTTTGGACTTTGCAGGACCTTATGAGGTTTTTACAACCGCCTCAAGAGTAGCTGCACGCGACTTCGCATGTGAGCCATTTAATGTTTTTTCCGTCGCTCAAAATAAAAGCGCAATTCGTGCAAGAGCTGGTCTGACAGTTGTTCCAGATTATTCTTTTGAAGATTGCCCAAAAATAGACATTTTAATTATTCCTGGCGGAGTGGTTGAAGCAGAGATGAACAATCCTACTGTATTAGAATGGATCAAAAATGCAGATCAAACAAGTGTAATCACAGCTTCTGTATGCACTGGCGTTTTTTTATTGGCGCAAGCAAATGCTTTGCATTCCGCATGTGTAACTACTCACTGGGAAGATATTGAAGATTTAAAAATAAAATTTCCATTTCTAGATGTCATAGAAAATGTACGGTGGATTGATGAGTTGAAAACAGTTACTTCGGCTGGTATTTCTGCTGGGCTTGATATGTGCCTTCATCTTGTGGAGAGAACTTGTGATAGGAAATTAGCTGAAACAACTGCTAGGCAACTCGAATTTGACTGGAGCAAGAAACACAAATTATGATTTAAAAAAATTAAAACCCATACTCTTTTTCAACCTTACAAACTCTAACTCTCATATGCGTATAAAACTCACGAGCCTTGTCCTGTGCCATTTTGTGTAGCGTATTTGTTTTCCAGTTTTCTATTGACTCTAGGTTTTTCCAGTACGACAAAGAGATACCAACCCCGTCTCTTACCGACTCGAAGCCCAAAAAGCCCTCTTGTATCTTTGCTTCTTCTAAAACTTTTTCCGCAATCTCGTGATAAACAGTAGAGTCGGTACGAATAGATGTAAATATAACAACATAGTATGGTGGAGCTGTATGTAAAACTAGTGACATACCTGCTTCTCAGATAACTTTATCCAACCGCGACCGATTGTCAAAACACCTTCTTTTTCAAGATTTTTGAGGATTCTGCTAATAACCTCTCTTGAGGTGCCTAATATAAGAGCTATTTGCTCATGTGTTGTAACAATTGTGTCTCGACCTTGAACATATAGCCAGTTCAAAAGTCTCTGATCCATTCTTTTGAAGCGCAACTCTTCCACTAAATGCATAATCTGAGAAAGTCTTATCGAGCAATAATTTAGCTTATAATCTCTATAGGATGCTGAATTATTTATAAGCCATTTCATCGTGGAGGCTGGTACTATCCACCCCTCTATGCTCTCATCTACTATCGCAGTTGCAGTAGCAGGTGTGCTAGAAATCGCACTTAAAGTGTTTACCAAGCATTGCTCCCCTGGTGTGATGTAATAAAGGGTAATCTCGCCCTTGCCAATTTCGTCTGAATTTAAAAAAACTTTTACACATCCTTTAGTGAGAAAAAGCACGCCATCATTAACATCTCCTTGATAATAAAGAAATGTACCGACAGGCAGGGACACCTTTTTGGCATCCCTATTGATAACGGCTATAGACTCTGGTTCGAGAGAGTGAAAAAATTGATACTCTTCTAACAGCATAAGCCATCCTTTTTTTGTTTTTAGTATAACCCCAAAGGATTAAAAAGTCAAAGATTGCGCGCCATTAGCAAACAATGCGCCAGCAAGGTCACCAGGAGTCGCAACTTCTACGCCTTTTACCATGTCAGCTTTGTTGATACCATAAGCTTTAACAAATCCTTCACATATCATAACTTTCCCACCTTTTTTAATAAGCGAGCTTATCATGTCTCTAGGCATTGTACCGCCAAATTTACCTTGCTTTGTATTGCTAAGTGCAAAATTAACCGCTTCTGCAGCTACAAAAACCGTACTTTGAACTCCAGCATCTTGCATTGCATTTGCTACAGCTAGACCAAAACCAGCACTTGAAATATTTGCACTATGTAGAGTAATGACCACTTTTTTTGGCGCACTAGTCTCACTAGCTCCTTCTGATGCAATTGCACCAGTAGTAATAAACAAAGCACTTAGTAGTGCCACCACAATAGCTTTTAGTCTCATCGTATCCTCCTGAAGGTGTATTTGCACTTTTGTGCGTTTGGATTTTAGTTTTTTTGATGATTCTTTACTGTGACAGTAGTCACATAAAAGATTTTTTGTTTTTGCTTAAATAACCCAAACATTTAGGAGGTTAAAAATGAAAATTATCGTACACTTGGCAATGCTAATTTTGCTACTACAAAACAGCGCATGGTGTAGTGACTATTCCGATAAAAAGCTTAGACAAGATGCTGACAAGATAGGGCTGAAACCTGTACCAAAAGATTTTCAAGCACTTTTCGACATGCTAAAAGAGAGGAATATTACTATTACGCGAGATTCTATAAAGCTTGGTAAAAAATTATATTTTGACCAAAGACTTTCAAAGGATGGAACAGTAGCTTGCGGTTCGTGCCATAATATTTTAAAAGGTGGAGATGATGGCTTACCGACAGCCATAGGTATCGGTGGGGCTGCTAATCCGTCACATTTAAATACCCCTACGGTATTTAACACAGCATTTGCAAGAAAGCTTTTTTGGGATGGCAGGGTTGATTCTCTTGAGAAACAAGCAGCAGGACCTTTGTTTGCACCTTTTGAGATGGCAAGCAACAAAAAACACATAGAAAATCTTTTACGCAACGATGCAGAATACAACAAAATGTTTGTTGATACTTATGGCACAAGACCAAATTTTGAAAATATGTTGAATGCCATAGCATCTTATGAACGAACACTTAATACTCGCGGGCGTTATGACAAGTTTTTGGATGGTGACTCTTCTGCTATGACAAAAACAGAGAAAAATGGCTTTAGAATTTTCTTAGATCGTGGATGTGGGCTTTGTCATACTGGGGTTTCGATTGGTGGATCTGAAATGCGAAAATTTCCAATAAGATACCATAAGGTTTGGTCAATGGCTGGACTCACTGTTGCCAAAAATGTGTTAAAAGAGTACGATAAGTATGCAAAAATGAAATTCAAAAGTGAAGACAGTAGATATGATTTTGTACTTATGAATCTTGGGGAGGATAAAACAAAATTACTATCTGAAGGTTTCTTTAAACATTTCCCAAAGAATGAAACCAATGCTACAAAAGGCTTTAGCTGTGGAAATTGTCATAACGACAAAAAAAATTTAGAAGCTTCGCTGTATCCATTTAAAAATGAAGGTGGGTTTTTGGGCGAAAAACACAGAAGGTATTTTCGAACACCAATCCTTCGTAATATATCCAAAACTGCTCCGTATTTCCATAATGGAGTAGTTGCGAAGCTTGATGAAGCGGTACGATTGATGGGGGAGCATCAACTCGGGGTTACGCTTAGTAACTCTCAAGTGGATGATTTGGTATCTTTTTTGAAAACACTAGATGGTGAAATGGTTGATTATGGTTTTTAGTGATATTTGGTTTCTAATTTCAGCAAAAACTCCTTGCGCCACACGCCACCATTGTATCCACCGATACCGCCTCCACTTGCTATGACGCGGTGGCATGGGATGAGGATGGATATAGGATTGCGTCCGTTGGCATTGGCGACCGCTCGCACGGCTGACGCTCGCCCCAGCATCGCTGCTTCCCGCACGTACGAGATGGTCTCGCCGTACGGGATTTGTCGCAATGTCTGCCACACGCTCATTTGAAATGGCGTACCGACAGGGGTTAGAGGTACGGAGAACTCTCGCCTACTGCCCGAAAAATACTCCTCCAACTCAACCTTTAGTTGTAATAATATAGGGTTGCCAGATGTAGCCGTTGCGTCCGCTCTCTCTACAAAGTCCAGCGAGTATATCCCGCTATCGTTTGCCTTTGCCAACATGGTGCCAATAGGTGTCGGTATTTTCATATCATGCATACGGTGATTATCGCAAAATTACGGTAAATTGATTGACATCAACACAAAACTCCCTCAAAATCTGTAAAATCGTGTCCAAAAAAAGGATAAAAAATGCAAAAAATAAGCTTCTTTGAAAACACGAGATTTGCGGACAAGCCACAGATAGACTTGATGCTGGAGAGCAACAATGGCAAAGAGATTCGTATCTGTATGCAAAAAGGCAATGTGATGGCGGAACACACTGCACCAGGGGCTATTGTCATCATGGTGCTATCAGGCTTGGTGGATATTGGCTCATCCGAGGGCGAGACAACTCTCGCGGGTGGCGAAGCTGTCTATTTTGATGCCAAAGTGCCTCACTCTCTGGAGGCTTTGGAAGATAGCGTCATCAGGCTAAGTCTCTCCAAAATCGATACTGTCAAGAGAGTCGAAGGGCTAGTGCTCAAAAACTAGCGAGGCGATATTTTCCTAGCATAATTTGATACAATGACTGAAAAAATTGAAGGTCGCCATGTTTTTGCCCACAACCCCAGAGGAAAAAGCCGCGCTCGGAGTGGAGCGATTTGATGTCATCCTAGTCAGTGGTGATACATATATCGACTCTGCCTATAGTGGTGTGGCTATCATCGGGCGACTCCTAGAGAGCAAGGGGTATAGTGTTGGCATCATCGCTCAGCCAGACCTGGAGAGTGACGACATCGCTAGGCTTGGCGAGCCGAAGCTCTTTTGGGGTGTGAGTGCAGGGCTGGTCGATAGTATGGTAGCCAACTACACTGCCACAAAAAAGGTGCGAAACAACGACGACTTCACCCCTGGGGGCAAGAACACTAGGCGACCAGATAGGGCTAGTATAGTCTATACGGGGCTTATCAGACGGCATTTCAAAGATACCGTGCCCATCGTGCTAGGCGGTATCGAGGCGTCTCTCAGACGAATTGCCCATTTTGATTTTTGGGGCAACAATATCCGAAAATCGCTACTCTTCGACGCAAAGGCAGACGCCATCATCTACGGTATGGGTGAAAAGACGGTACTAGAGCTTGCCGCCGCTCTCAAAAATGGAAGCGAATGGCGAGAAATCAGAGGGCTTTGCTACGCCGCCAAAGAGCCAAAAGAGGGATATATCGACGTACCTAGCTTCGATGAGGTGAAGGCTGACAAAAACCGCTTTATCGACGCCTTTCATCTGTTTTATCACAACAACGACCCGCTAAGCTCTCAGGGGCTTTGTCAAAAGCAAGACACCAGATACCTCATCCAAAACCCGCCGCAATACTATCTGAGCGAATCCGAAATTGACGCCGTGTACGACCTGCCCTACACCAGAGATGTCCACCCATACTACAAGGCTGGCGGAGAGGTCAAAGCGCTAGAGACTATCAAATTCTCGGTCACGACACATCACGGCTGTTATGGCGAGTGTAACTTTTGTGCTATCACGGTGCATCAGGGCAGGACCATCAGGAGTCGAAGCGAGGGCTCTATACTGAGAGAGGTGGAGAATTTCACAGCAGCAAAAGAGTTCAAAGGCAATATCTACGATGTCGGCGGTGCGACGGCAAATATGTACGGATACGACTGCGCCAAGAAGCTAAAATCAGGCGACTGCCACCACCAAAAATGCACTGGGGATAAGGTGTGTAAGACACTAAAGCCAAACCACAAACGGCTCATAAATCTGCTAAGAAACATCCGCAAAATACCGAAAGTCAAAAAAGTCTTCGTCCAAAGCGGCATCCGCTATGACCTCATCAACGCCGACAAGGAGCACGGCGAGGAGTACCTCAGAGATGTCGTGGCGCACCATGTGAGCGGACAGATGAAGATAGCACCAGAGCACACGGAGCCAAAGGTGCTCTCTCTCATGGGCAAGCCTGACAAAGAGACACTGCTAGGCTTCAAGCAAAAGTTCGAGAATCTGAACAAAAACAGTGGCAAACAGCAATTTCTCACATACTACATGATAGCCGCCCACCCTGGGTGCGATGAGAGCGATATGAGGGCGATGAAGAGCTTTGCCTCGTCTCACCTACGACTAAATCCAGAACAGGTGCAGATATTCACCCCGACCCCATCGACATACTCAACGCTGATGTACTACACCGAGATGGACCCGTGGACGAGGAAAAAAATCTTTGTCGAAAAAGACCCCGTGAAGAAACAGAAGCAAAAAGATATTATTGTGGGGGGCGGCAAATGAGCGAAAAGCACCGATGTGGCTGGGTGAAGCTAAGCGACCCTGTATATGTGGCGTATCACGATGAGGAGTGGGGCAAGCCTCTGCATGATGACAATGCGCTTTTTGAGCTATTCTCTCTCGAGACGCAAGCGGCTGGCTTAAGCTGGCTAACCGTGCTACGAAAACGGGATGGATATAGAGAGGCGTTTGAGGGCTTTGAACTGGAGCGCGTGGCGGCGATGGATGCTGACGATGTGGCTAGGATAGTGGATAGCGGTTTTGTCATCAAAAGTCGCCCAAAGATAGAGGCGATAATCAATAATGCAAAGCTATTTTTGCAGATACGAGACGAATACGGCTCACTGGATGCGTACTTTTGGGGCAAAGTGGGCGGCAAAACTATCGTCAACGATGTGCCAGACTACCGCACGGCGGCGTGCACCTCGCCTATCTCCGATGCCATCACAAAAGAGCTCAAAAAACAAGGCTTCAAATTCATAGGTTCCACCACGATATACGCTTTCATGCAAGCGTGCGGGATGGTGGATGACCATGAGAATGAGTGTTGGTGCAAAAATAAATTTAAAAAAGAGCAAAAATGACGGAAAATAGAATCAGATTTGATAGCGTAGCAAAAGATTGGGACAAGAGTGATTTTAGGCTAAATCTAGCTAGAAATATAACAGACAAAATCCTCGACAGCATCCCTTTGTCAAAGAGCGATACGGTGATGGATTTTGGATGTGGGACAGGGCTTGTCGGGCTAAACATAGCGCCGTTTGTAGGCAAGCTGATAGGTGCCGACCTCTCCAGTGGGATGCTAGAAGCATTTGAATCAAAAGCCAAAGAGTGCGGACTGGCAAATGCTGAGCCGATGCAACTGGAGATTGACTCTGATTTATCGCATTTGGAGCTCGATGTTATCGTCAGCGCTATGGCACTTCATCATATCCAAAACCCAGCCGAGCAGTTCAAAAAGTTTGCAAGTGCTATTCGAGCGGGAGGTATATTGGCTATTGCTGATCTGGCAAAAGAAGATGGGAGTTTTCACGAGAGCAATACTGGTGTTTATCATTTCGGATTTAGTGAAGATGAGTGGAATGATTTTTTTGTATCCAGTGGCTTTGAAGCGCCGAATATTTCAGTGGCACACACAGTCCAAAAGCCGACCAAAAATTATGATGTTTTGCTGTGCTTTGCTAGGAAATTATGAGTGTGAGAAGCCAAAGGCTGTTGGGCAGATAGATGTTTCAGTCATTTAAGGGGTTTATCCAGCAGTATCTGCAGTTGGGTAGCGTCGAGTGGAAAATATTTGAGTCGAGATTAGCTATCAAACATTTCAAAGCTGGTGAGACTATCCTGCACCAAGGGGAAGTTTGCACAGAGCTGTATTTTATCGATAGTGGGCTGGCTAGGGCTTTTATTATCAATGAGGATGGCAAGGATTATACTTGGAGCATCTTTTTCAATGATAGCAACGCTCATGTGTCAAATCTTTTTGTGACTGATTAT
>CAZNYV010000067.1:0-11203 GCA_964577355.1 uncultured Campylobacteraceae bacterium | reverse complement strand
TATCAGCAAATGCTTTTGACATTGATTTCATCTTGTCTTTGTTTTGTGATGCAATCGCATAAAGAGCAATAAACAAAGCTAGTAGCAGTGAAAAGAAGTCAGCCGTAGGAACAGCCCAGTCTTCACACGCTTTACATTCTGGACACTTACACTTTTTTGCCATTAGTGTCCGCCACCACCCTCTTCAGGATCGCCACCGCAATAGTTAAATAGCTTGGACTTTAGTGATTTTGGATTGTCCCCAGCCACAAGACCCAGTAGCCCTTCCATGATAATATTTTGCTCAACTATGAGGTCATGTGATTTGGCTATGATTTTTCTACCTGTCGGAGCTAGAATGATGTATGAGAATGAAATACCGAAAACCGTCGCGGTAAACGCACCTGCGATACCTTCCGCCATCTCTTGTGGATTGTCTAGCTTTTGGAGCGCCAGCATCAGACCCATAACGGCACCGACTAGACCCATAACGGGACAAGTCTCGCCAGCTAGAATGAAGTAGTGACCAGTACCGTGCCAGTGGTGTTCTGTATGCTCTATCTCGACTTCCATGTTTGAGCGGATATTTTCAATACTCATACCAGACACAACCATGTCCAGACCTTTTCTCATAAAATGATTCTCAACATTTGCTATCTCAGCCTCTAGTTTCAACAAACCGTCTCTTCTTGCTATCATCGCAAATTCATAAATCTGTTCAATAGTTTTTGGATAATCAACAGGAGTTTTCTTCATCGCAAATGATATACCTTGCTTGAAAGCAGATTTGATAAACCCTGGATGTGTACCGACAGCAGCAGCAGAAAGAGCCGTAGGAACAACGATTAGAAATGATGTTACATGCAGGATATGAAGTGGATTACCACCCTCCATTATATCTCCGGTACATATCGTAGTAAACGCTAGTACCATACACCCCAGATGGGTTAAATCCATTGGTCGTTCTCCTTATTTATGAGTAAAAATATATTAAAAAATTCTAAACTTTATCATGCAATGAAACGCTATCCATACTCACACCAAAAACTTCAATAGTTTTTTGAACCAGTGGGTGCTCCAGCAGGTTTTCTGTGACTTCTGGTGACATATCAATACCAAGCGCACTAGCCAACTCAGCATCATTGTTAGCACAAGCAATTGGTATTCCAACGGCAGTCGTATCAGTGTCAATATCGGCACCTTGATCTATTTGGTTAACAGATTCTTCTATGTTTGCGACAGCTGGCTCTTCCATCTTTTCGAGTGTTGTAATTTTTTGCTCTGTTTTTGGAACCAATTTGATTTTTGTCTCAGGGCCAAAGACCTCTTTGACCTTTTGTGAGACAATTCCATAATCTCGCCTGAGTATTTCTCGCTCAGCCTCATCAGCAGAAGAGCTCCAACACAATGTAGTGCCATCGAAACTCTCAAATGTAAGTATTTTTTCTAAAAGCTTTCCTAGCTCCAAGTTTCTATCGATAACATTTTTGATAAATCTACTCCACAAATCTTCGCTTCCAAGCTTTTGAACAGGTGCTACTGCTTGATTTGGTGCAGATGATGATGGTGCCGCACTTTGAACGGATGATTTTGGCGTGGATGGCTCTTGTCTAGCTATAGAGCTGGCTTGTATTTCGTATTTCGCTATGAGCTCGTCTATATTTTCACTCTCCATCGCTTCTATCATTTTTAGAAGTGCCAATATGAGAGTAAAAGAGCCATCTGCTCCGATAAAAAATAGCGATTTTGCATCAGCGACAGCTCGCATAAATCTATCCATGGCAAATATTGGTATTATCTTATCATTTTTCAAAAACTGAGCTTTTAGATACTCTGCAAGCTCAGTCAATACAGTCTCTGCGTCATAGTTTTCCAGCTCTTTTGCAATTTCGAGAACTTTTGCTCTATCTTTTTGCATTATTGTCTTGAATATTTCAGCTATTTTTGAAGGGTCTATGAGACCCAGCATCTGAGTTGTACCCTCTGTTGTTACTCCATTTTTGCAATAAACTATCGCTTGGTCAAGCAGTGTAAGAGTATCCCGTATCGAACCATCTCCACTTCTAGCTACTATCTCTAAAGCCTCTTCTTCGTGCGATATTTTTTCATTATCCAGTACCCATCTGAGGTGCTCTACTACCTTTTTTTGCGGGATTTTATTGAACCTAAAGTGCAAAGTTCTCGACAATATAGTCGCTGGAACCTTGATTGGGTCAGTTGTCGCAAGGACAAACTTAACATACTCTGGAGGCTCTTCTAGCGTCTTTAAAAGGGCGTTAAACGCTTCTTTTGTCAGCATATGAACTTCATCTATAATGTATATTTTATATCTAGCGCTGAGGGGCTTGTACTTTGAATTTTCTATAAGGTTTCGGATGTCTTCGATTTTTCTATTACTCGCGCCGTCCATCTCAACAATATCGAGATTTCTACCACTATTTGCACTCATACAGTTCTCACACACCTCACAAGGCTTGTCGGTTGGTCCATTTTCACAGATAAGCGCCTTGGCAAAAATCCTAGCAGTAGTAGTCTTACCACTCCCACGAAGTCCAGAAAAAAGATAAGCATGTGAGAGTTTTTGGCTTTTTAGAGCGCCTTTTATCGTATTTACCACACCTTCTTGTCCGACCATCATGTCAAACTGTTTTGGTCTATATTTGAGTGCTAGTGCTTGATACATTTGTAATCGCTTCCTTTTAACCAGTTTTCGGCTGTAACCTTGAGTCTATCTGGACTTGATGATGCAAATAACCGTAGATTTGTTTCTTCTGCCGTTGGCTTGATAGAGTGTGTTGCCTCCAGATACTCCACAATCGCTTCACCAGAGTGTACAAGTATAGAGTCTTTGAAATACGCGCCAATCGCCTTGCTAATGAGAGGAAAATGGGTGCAACCAAGTATGATAAAATCAGGCTGTGCCGTATCTTTGAAATAGTGTCTCAGCGCCGATTCCATCATCTCACCATCAAAAATACCATCTTCGACCAGCGGAACAAACAGTCCTGTCTCTATAGCTGCAATATTTGTGAACCCCTCCGCCTCTAGCATCTTTTGGTATTTGCCACTGTTTATCGTAGCTTTTGTGCCGATAACAAGTATGCTTGCGTCATTTTTAGGATTTTGTTTTTTGATAGACATTACGCCTGGCTCTATTACGCCGACTATCTCAAAGGGTGCGACTTTTCGCATCTCCTCTAACGCATAAGAACTGGCAGTATTGCAAGCTACTATCAGTATATCTATTCCAAAATTTTTGAAAAACTCAAGCGCCTCCAGAGAGTAGCGAACTATCGTATTCTCGTCCTTTGAGCCATAAGGAACCCTGGCAGTGTCGCCATAATATACTATCTCATCAAAGATTTTTGCATCTATCAAACTTTTAGCAACCGTCAAGCCACCAACGCCGCTATCAAACACACCTGCTGTCATATTGCCCCAAAAGAAGAATTTGGATAATTCTACCCAAAGAGTGATGAAAAGGGTATCTTGAGAGAGGAAGGATATAGAGTGTATCAAAACCGAAGTTTGTCCTACTCTAGGCTATAATGAGCCAAAAATTTGCTAGGAGAATCAATTGTTACAAACAGTCGGCATAACAATGCAATATGGTAGCAGGAAGCTATTTTCAGACATCAACCTCAGACTTGACCCAGGTAAGAGGTATGGACTAATCGGCGCCAACGGAGCTGGAAAAACTACTTTTCTAAAGATTTTATCGGGTGAAATTCAACAAACAAGCGGAGACATAAGCATTGACCCAGGTTGCAGAGTCGGAACACTTGGACAAAACCAATACGCGTTTGAAGATTTCACTATTGCTGATACTGTTTTATGGGGAAACAAAAGACTTTTTGACGCTATAAAAGAAAAAACAAAGTTATATGAAGAGGGCAATTTCGAAGACGACAAAGTCAACGACAGACTAGGTGAGTTAGAGATGATTTGTGCAGAGGAAGACCCAACATACGAATCAGATGTAAATGTAGAAAAGATTTTGGAAGATTTGGGCTTTCCATCAGAGATTCACAACGAAAAAATGAGCACTCTCACAGGTGGTGACAAATTCAAAGTCCTCCTAGCTCAAGTGCTATTCCCAAAACCTGACATACTATTTCTCGATGAACCTACGAACAACCTAGATATAAAAACAATCGGATGGCTAGAAGAAAAGCTAGTAAGACACCAGGGCACAATGGTTGTTATTTCGCATGATAGACACTTTTTGAACTCCGTAGTCACACACATACTAGATGTTGACTACGGCAAAATCAGAGAGTTTGTCGGTACTTATGATGATTGGTATATCGCTGCAAACCTTATCGCTCAACAACAACAAGCAGATAGAGACAAAAAAATGGGTGAAAAAGAAGCGCTCGAAAACTTCATCAGACGATTTAGCGCAAATGCCTCAAAGGCAAAACAGGCAACAAGCAGACAAAAACAACTAGACAAACTAAACATCGAAGATATAAAACCTTCATCAAGACGAGATCCATCAATAGTGTTCAAACCAAAAAGAGATATAGGCAACGATGTTTTGATGGTTGAAAATCTATGTTTTAGCTATGGCGAGACCGAAATCTTGAAAAATCTATCGCTAAATTTTGAAAAAACTGACAAAATAGCACTTATCGGCTCGAACGGTATAGGCAAAACCACGCTACTCAAGCTTTTGATGGGTGAGCTACAACCATCTAGCGGAAGTGTCAAATGGGGTGCTACAATCGAATCTGGCTATTTTCCACAAGACACTGCTGATATTATCAAGGGCGACGACATTCTTTATGATTGGCTTAGAGCTTATGACAAAAAAGCAGAACTTGGTGAAATCAGAAACTGCCTCGGCAGAATGCTTTTCAATGGCGAGCAACAAGAAAAACCGATCTCCAAATTGTCTGGTGGTGAAAAACACAGAATGATGCTATCAAGACTGATGCTGGAGGGTGGTAACTTTCTTGTACTAGACGAACCAAACAACCATCTTGACCTAGAGGCGATTATCGCTCTCGGCGAAGCGCTACTAGACTTCAAAGGCGCATGTATCTGCGTCACGCACGATAGAGAGCTTATTGATGCATTTGCCAACAGAATTATTGAAATCAAACCAAACTTCGAAATAGTTGATTTCAAAGGTAGTTACGAAGAGTATGTTGAAAACTACAAATAGGGTCGCGCATGCTTAGCGGCATTCGAATACTGTATGTCGAAGACGAGGATTCTATCAGAATGATGACTGAGAGGATCCTACTCAAGCGTGGCGCCGCTGTAACGCCAGCTAGAAACGGTCAAGAGGGACTTGATGCTGCTCAGAAAATTGAGTTTGATGTTATCATTTCTGATATACAGATGCCAGAAATGACTGGTACGGATATGGTTAGAGAGCTCAGGGCTCAAAACATAAACATACCAGTCATTATTGTCAGTGCACACAATGAACAAGAACATCTATCAAAACTAGAGAATTTAAATGTTGAGTGCATCTTGCAAAAACCAATAAATTTAAAACTGCTAGTAGATTCAATATTGGAACTGACCTCTAAGAACTAACCTAGCCCCGCTTTGTTCACTATGCAGAAAACCTCAAACGATAGCTACATTTTCTGCATAGCTCTTCTGTAGCTACTTTTTTTTTGAATCCATCTACAATACCAATACTTCTGGGCAAAGCTAATATTTCCGCTATTTCTTGAGTAAACACACTGC
The DNA here is from genome assembly GCA_964577355.1 of uncultured Campylobacteraceae bacterium. Lineage (GTDB taxonomy): Bacteria > Campylobacterota > Campylobacteria > Campylobacterales > UBA6016 > CAZNYV01. Next base: position 5,518 of record CAZNYV010000067.1, on the reverse strand, counting down.
CAAGTGTCACCTCACCAGAACAGTCCAAACAACATGGAACTAAACTACCATCACTGAGTATTCCAAACTGATTAATCAACCCATGACAATAAGAATCGCTCTGTGTATCAGATTCAATGGATGGCCATTCAAAATAATCATCAAAATCAAAAATAACCCTACTAGCAAGCCTGTGCCGTTTGACATCAAAGTCTATGCGAACACCAAATCTATCAAAGATTGCGCTCCTGATTTGTTCGTAAAATAGCATATCAGCGACTACTCCACCACCATTCCAAAGTCTTAGATTCACAAATCTATCAGAGATTACTGCTGCGCTTTCACAAAAGTCAAATATTCGCCCTAGATAGCCATCCAAAGAGAGGTAAGATTTGGCACCATTAAAGCCATTGAGCGAGAAATTGATTTGTTTGATAGCAGGGTGAGAGAGTAGCGTCTGGTGGTGTCTATCGAGAAAGAATCCAGTCGTAGTAATATGAGCTCTCAGGGCATATTCATGTAATATATCAAGATAATCTGAGAGGTTGTGGATGCTAAGAGGGTCGCCCAACACATGAAGCGAGACCTCTTTTGTCAAAGGCACAAGTTGAGATGAGATTTTGCGAAAGTTATCCAAATCTATTTGGAGTTTTTGACGAGTCTTTGGTGGGCAAAAATCACACGCGAGCCCACAAAAACCAGTTATTTCTACATATACCCTTCGGTATGTCAAGTCGTTATAAGACTTTTTAGGCTATTTCTCTCATTGAGAGTACAGAACTTGTTGCCGTTTTTGAGTCCTTCTTTTATAACAAGCTCTATACCTTGGAAATCAGGGGCTTTGAAATGGAATAGGAGTATGTTTTTATTTTTGACCATACCAGTCTCAAAGCTTCTAAGTTGGTCGACAGGGTCTCTGTAAGGCGAAACGCCATAGCCACTATTTTTGAAAGATAGGTCCATATTCCACCAAGAAATCTTCCAGCCATTATCCTCTATGATTTTTTTGATTTCTTGCTTGTTTTCAGCACTTCCAGTATCACCATATGGATATCTAAAGTACTTGATTCTATCAAAATTCTCTCTACCCATTACATTTAGCATTTTTGTTCGGTATTGCTTGAAGTCCTCACCAATCGTAGCCATATCTATTTTTGAGAATTTTGGATGCACATATGTATGAGAACCTAGTAAGTGACCCCTGTCCATCGCAGAAATCCATAGATTCGGGTCTTGCTCAATCACCTTACCAATAATAAACATATTTAGTGGCACTTTATAGTGGTCTGCAATTTCAAGAATAGTTTTTTTGTAGTGCCAGCCATCATCGACTGTCAAATATATTTCAGTATTTTCTGCGGACGCAGGTTTATCGAAACTCAATGTCTCGGTTGCGGCAAAAGCGGGTGCCGAAGAAGCCAAACCAGCAAGTTTTAAAAAATCTCGTCTATTCATTGAAGCTGTGCTCTCCTATCAATTTTTTCTTCGATACTATCTTTTTTGGCAACAATCAAATAGACTGCGCCAACTCTAGAAATAGAATTTGCACTATGTCTAGCAACTGGACTATCGCCACAATAAATATCAACTCTACCACCGCCTTTTATAGCTGAACCAATATCTTGAGCCAACATAAAGCCCTCGAAAGCATTGAATTCAGGGTGTGTAGTCAGCACACTATCGACATTTTCTAAATTTTGTGTACTTTTTATATACATCAATCCACCCATTGGCGCCAAATCCCTATCAATCGCAGCAGTATATTTTGGTGTCAGAGGCACATCAGCCCACCCAAATGGACCACCATTGGTGATGCGAAAATAAGGTGCATCAAGCTTTATGACTCTTTTTGTGTAGAATGTTCGTTTTGACTTTTTGCCTTTGGCAAGTTTCATATTTTTTTGTTTTTTGTATATTTTTACAAGCTTGCCAATATGTTTTCTACCAGCATACTCGATTGTAATATTTTGACCGTCTGGCAGCTCAATAATACCAGCACCTTCAATTCTCAAATCATATAAATCTCTGCTACTTTTTGCAAAAAACTTAGGTGTTTTTTTGCTACCACTTTCTACAAGAATTGGATATGCGAAACTTTTTGTTTTTTTGTTTAGCACTAATATGTGCGGAGTATAGTAGCCAGTCAAGATAGCTTTGTCTTTATTGTTTTTCGCTTCGTAAACATTAAACATAGTAGCCAAATCACCTAGGAACTTTTGATAGTCAACATCTTTCGCCACAAGGCTTTTGAACTTGACAAGCGAGTCTATCATCTCCGCAGGAGTATACTCTTGTTCGCCATATTTGAATGTAGCATCCGTATCCAAAATATTCGTATAAAATAGTATTGAGTTATCGATAGCTTTGAGGAAATTTTCATCTTTTCTGAGATCAACTGAGAATATATTTTGGAGGTTTACTTTGTCTAAGTTTAGCTTCTCAAGCGTCCCGCCAGATTTGCCATTTTTGTAGAATATATCATACTTATCAGCAGAAAACTCGTCTGTAGAATCAGCTGCAAACGCTAAATTAGCAATAATAATCAAGCTAAAAAGCATTGTAAAAATTCTATTCAAACTTACTCCTATTTAGTATCCCCATAGTATAGCCAAATTAGATAAATATCACCGAATAAATAACAATCATAAACCGTATGGTTACGCTATTTGATAAATTCCAGACCAGGAGTCCAATCAATATACACACTGTCCTTTTCGTCAAGTCGTGGAGCTTTGACAAAAACAGATTTAAAATCAGAGTCACTCGTATTGTGAAAGAAGTGCGCTTCACCTGGTGCACACACAAGATAATCACCAGCTTCAAGCACCACAAGCTCACCATCCACCCACACATCACATCTACCTTCAAGTGCCAAAAATGACTCCTCCTGAAATACATGTTTGTGACACGGATGAGACTCACCTGCAGTTATCACCACAACACCAAGGTCAACATTGCTTGTGCCATCAGTCAGATATTTTGGTCCGTGTGTACCAAATCTATAATCGTGCTTTTTTTCATTTGTTTTATGAAAGATTACTCATTTATTTTTTGTACTATCATTCTGCAAATCTCATCTCTATCGGTTTTGGCTGAAATTTTTAACAATCCAACACCAAGCATATTTGTGTATTTCTCCATATTTGACTGAACTTTTAGCAGGTAGTCTATCCCCTGCTTTTCTATCCTGTCGTGCTCTTTTGCACCAAGCCTTTTTCCTAGCTCAGCACCATCAAGTTCAAGCAATACAACCAAATCAGGCAACACCCCATTCATCGCAAATTTCGTCGCACCGAGCACAAAATCTTCATCAAAAACACCGTCAGAATAGGCAAGCCCTGATACTAGCCCTCTGTCTGAGATAATAATTTTGCCGCCTATATTGTTTGGTTCAACCACTTCAGCTCTATGCTCTGCCCTATCAGCCAGAAAAAGCAAAAATTCCGCCCGCTTGTCTATCTCATAATCCCCTAATAGTATCTCTCTGAGCTTCATTCCAATAGCTGTTCCGCCTGGCTCTTTTGTAAACATAGCCTCTGGCAAAGCTTCTTTGAGGAGTGAGATTTGTGTGCTCTTACCACAGGTATCAATCCCCTCTATAACTACATACATTTTAGCTCACTTGCGATCTGGGCTGGCACAATAGAGCCTATATCCCCACCGTGCCTAATGATTGTTCTGACCACCGAAGAGCTCACAAATGCATATTTTAGACTTGGCATCAGATAGAGAGTCTCGATTTCTTTGTCAAGATACTGATTTGCATATCCCATTTGAAGCTCATATTCAAAATCGCTAACAGCCCTAAGACCTCTGACAATCACACCTGTCCCTTCATTTTTGGCAAAGTTTACCAAAAGCCCATCAAATGGTTTGACGACTACTTTTGGCTCATCTGCAAAACATGTTTGTAGCATTTGAACCCGTTTTTCGAGCTCGAACATCGGTTTTTTTTCATCCGACCTAGCTACTGCAATTATAAGCTCATCAAAAATCTTGAGCGCGCGTCTCGCAATATCCATATGCCCCATAGTCACGGGGTCAAACGAACCTGGATAAATTGCTTTTTTCATTCGAACCCCCATTTTTTGTATAAACTATTTGGTACACCAATAAAATCCATCCATCTACCTATCAAGAAGTTTTCAGCATCCTCAAGTGTCTTTTGTTCACCATAATACGCCAGCATAGGAGGAGCCACAATCACACCCATAGCAGAAAGCTTCGCCATCTGTTCCAAATGTATCTGTGAAAACGGCATCTCTCTCGGAGCTAACAAGAGCTTTTTTCGCTCTTTGAGCGCAACCGCGGCTGACCTCGTGACTAGATTGTCGCTAATACCGCAAGCGACCTTGGCTAGCGTATTCATCGAACATGGAACTATGAGCGTCGCATCTATGCCAAACGAACCTGACGCTGGAGGTGCCCAAATCTCATTATTCGCGTACGACACTACGCCTTGTTCGTGTTTTAGCACCTCTTTTGCACTGTCAGATATGACGACGAAGACCTCGTTGTCGGTTTTCACCAATTCCGAATAAAGCCTCAGTCCGAGAGTTGCGCCACTTGCACCACTGATTGCTACTAATATTTTCATTTTATGCTCACGCTAGACAGCCCCACGACCTCAGCCTTGTATACCTTGCCGTTTTTGTTTTTTACATTTATCAACTGCCCCATTGCTCCATCCTCCATAGCTGTTGCCTCAAATTCTACTTCCAGCTCGCCCTCTCGTATTGCAACTACAACCGTCGAGTTCCTATTGACCAAAAACGGTTGAGAGACATCGTCCTTGGTGATTGTGTTCCCAGCCTTTATGAATCTTCTAGCGCTCATACCGACGACACCATCACGAGAAACGCTCCTACATACATTTCGCTCAAAAGCAGCCAGCCCGACCTCGATGTCGCCACTCTCGATTTTCTTGTCCCTAATAATATCTCTTGTAGCTTTTACAACCTCAACATCAGCAAATATTTTGAACCTAAAATAGATTCTGACCTCTCTATTCGACTCATCCGAATAAATAGCGCTAAACATGCCATATGACTGCTTTAGAGCATTTTGAGAGAGCTCGACGCGGAGTAGCTTTAGCTGTTTTGCTTGAGCACTTGATGCCTGTTCGAGTGATAGATTTTTGATATTTATACCTTGATACTCGTTTTTGTATGCTTTGAGCACTTCAAAATTGAGCTCACTCAAATCAACAGAGACACTTTTGTCTATCGCAAAACAAAAAATGCCAATCAAAAGAAAAAACAATATCTTTTTCAATAAAATCCACCAAATAAACTTGCAAAGCCAAAGTGGCTTGTTCGTTATTCTACCAAATGGCAGATTTAAAGGAGAGTGAATGTCTATAACAAAAGATGATTTGTATATTTTTGCCAATCTGGATGACGGCACGATGGAGGCAATCCGTCAAATATCGCACAAAATAGAGCTAGACAAAGAAGCGGTCCTGTTTTTTGAAAAAGACAAACCAAAGTACCTGCACATACTGCTCAAAGGTGGATTACGCTTATACAAAACGACGCCG
>CAZNYV010000066.1:0-11546 GCA_964577355.1 uncultured Campylobacteraceae bacterium | reverse complement strand
TTATCGGTAACGCAAAAGAAAAAGGTACTATTCCTGAAGATTACCCAGTAGCTTATTGCAATACTCCAAGCTTCGTAGGTTCACACATCACTGGTTATGACAATATGATGTACGGCTTTATCGCTCAAATGGTAAAAGATATTCCATCTGAGAAAAAAGAGCAAATCAACCTTATCCCTGGTTTTGAGACATACATCGGTAGCATCAAAGAGGTAAAAGAGATTGCCGCATCTTTTGGCACTCCTGTGACTACGCTTTGCGATGTATCTGCTCAATGGGATATGCCAGCTGGTAAATATGAAATGTTCGCTGGCGGTACTACGCAAGCTGAGCTCCTAGGATGTGGTGCAGCGAAAGCTACTATCAGCCTACAAAAATATGCTACGAAAAAAACTATGAAATATGTCAAAAACAAACTAAAACAAGAAGCTCACACGAGCAACCCAATCGGTCTAAAAGGTACTGATGAGTTTGTTATGGCGCTTTCAAAACTAACTGGCAAAGCAGTTCCAGAGTCTCTTTCAGTAGAGAGAGGTAGACTGGTTGACGCTATGCAAGACAGTTATCCGTATATGCACGGCAAAAAATTCGCAGTATGGGGCGATCCTGACTTCCTCCTTGGTCTAGTATCATTCCTGCTCGAAATGGGTGCAGAGCCGACTCATGTACTTTGCCACAATGCACCAGAGGGCTGTGCTGATGAGATGAGAACTCTTCTAGACAGCTCACCTGCAAAAGACAGTCTAAATGTATGGGCTGGAAAAGACCTATGGGCTATGAGAAGCCTTCTGTTTACTGAGCCAGTTGATTTTATGATTGGTAATGTTTATGGAAAAGAGCTAGAAAGAGATACGAAAATCCCACTTATCAGAGTTGGATTCCCGATATTTGATAGACACCATCTACACAGATACTCTATCCACGGTTACAAAGGTGGCGTTCACCTACTAGCTACGATAGTAAACAGTGTTCTTGACAAACTAGACAGCGACACAAGCTCTATCGGCAAAACCGACTACTTCTTCGACTGCGTGAGATAATCACAACCAAAAACTCCTATTTTCCCAACTCATCTTTTGTGGATGGGTTGGGTTTGTTCTATCGCTACAATCTATCTGCCGCTGTTTTATATACAGCCATATCGTCTCGCTCTCCGATTGCTATTACCTCAACGATTATTTTGTCCTCTATGATTCTATATACGATTCTAATTCTTTTGTTGTCGGCGTACATTTTGCGACAGCCTGAAAGCTCATAGCCCGCTTTATTGCCAAGCAATTCGCCTAGTTCTGGCGATTTTTGTATTTTTCTAAGCTGCTTAAAGACTAAAATTCTACTACTGTTATCGAGTGCCGCTATGTCGTCTTTGACTTCTGGAAATAAGTCAATCTTGTAAGTCAGCATCAGTAACTCCAGCTATCTTCATCATCTCTTCCATGCTGATTCTCGCTCCAGTATCATTGGCTTCCCGCTCTTTGACTATTTTGTAGATTTCCATATGCTCTAGTAGCTCTTGTGCCTCTTTCATCCTCTCGTACTCGGCGATGGGAAGCATGACTAGCTCTAGCTTGTTGTTTTTTGCTACGGCAACTTTTTCTCTCACGCCATCCACTAGGCTCTTAAATATTGACGAAAAATTCCGTGCCAAATCCGTAGCTGGCACAATCTCATCTCTAGCATAAGCTACCATTTACAATCCTTTTTACAAATAATTTTGCGTATTATATTACAAAGTTGTGTCTGGTGTCAAACTCTTTAGAAAAAATTCTTAAAATAGCTTTTGCAAATAATAACATTGCAAAACTAGAGCGTCATATTATTTGATTAGTTGGTTTTGAATTTATCCAAATCAGCACTCAATGAATTCGCCAAATCTGCTAAATGTTCCGCTGCAGAAGCGATCTCTTCTACGCTCCTAGCATTTGTCATTGATAGCTCTTCAATCATTCCGATTTGTTTAATCATATCATGAGTTTTATCATTGCCAATAGTAGCTTCGTTTGATGTTTTGCGAGCTATTTCAGCTGTTTCATCTATAGTTTTTGTCACGCCCTCCATCATCTCAGAGACATGACCTGCCTTCTCGCTCAGTACTTTTATATCATGCGCACTATTTGCCATAGACTCTGCGGTATCGTTGACGGATTGAACTATTATAGACACTGTAGAATTTGACTCGGCTAGACTTTTTTGAGTTCGTTCAGCTAGTTTTCGCACTTCGTCGGCGACGACGGCAAAACCTCTGCCGTGCTCACCTGCACGCGCCGCTTCTATCGCCGCATTGAGTGCCAATAGGTTTGTTTGCTCTGCAATGTCTGCTATGACAGTTAGTACTGATTTTACTTGGTCAGCTTCTGTCGAAAGCCTTTCGAGCTTTTCAGAAATCTGCATCTGCTCATCTACAATATTTTGGAGACTGCCTGATAATTCAAGCACATTTTTTGCGGCATCTCTCACACCTAGAGAGGCGTTGTTGATTTGAATTTCACTTTTTTTCAAGCCGTTGGCGCTATCTTCCAAAATTATGGAAATCTCTTTTGAAGACTTGCTTGTCTCTGCAATAGACCTAGCGGTATCCTCTGTCCTATTCCCTATTTGCAAGCTGGTAGCCGATAGCTCGGCCGCCACTGAGGCATTTTCTGTAGCAGCTTTTTTTGCGTTGTCAAGAGCATTTGACAACTGTGATATAAGAAGATTTACACTCTGCATCGCTTCATTTATCTCGTCTTTTGAGCCAGTTTCTATCTTTTTTAGTAAGTCCTTTGTTTTAGCCATCTCTTCACAGCCGAGTTCAGCTGATTTTATTGACTTGCCGATGTTTTTGATTATGATGATGGATATGCTCACAGCCAAAATCGTAGCTAGTAGTGCAACAACAATCATAGATACTTTTGAAAAAGAAACTACGACCTTGCCGTCTTTGTTTGCATCTTCTGCAACTCTGATATTTAAATCAATAATTTTTCCCAGAGTAGCTTCCGAGGCAGCAAATGTCTTTATTTGTGCATCATACAATCTATAAAACTCTTTAAAAAGTTGTTTTTGCGTCTCTACGGAATTATTTTCGGATAGTCTTTTGATAACTTCTGTTATTTTTGTGTCATCTGCTTTCCATGCATTCCATTCTTGGACGAATTGCTTCCACAATATCTCTTCCTCTTTTGTTTGAGGTAGCGGTTCATATAGTTTCCATCCCTTTTCTATTCTATCCCAGACATCTTTTTTATCTTTTAGAACTTTTTCAAAATTGCTTTTTGCATTGTAATCATTTTCCCAAATCGCGGTTTCGAGATTATGTGCCCTGACAGCAGTTTGACCCTCATTTACGATTTCCAAACCCAAAACAGACGGAAGTCTCACATCGCTAACTTCATAAAGAGCATCACTGCAAGAGTGGATTCCTTTGCTTCCAGTGCCGCTGGTGGCCAATATACCAATAACGGCAACGGCTATTAGAAGTATCAATTTTGATTTTATAGTTTCTAACACAATTCATTCCTTACATTTTTGTAGTGTTATATTGTAATACAAAAATATTAATTTTTTATGTTACCAATGCAATTTTATTTAGATGACAATGCACCTTATTAGTTATATGTATTATGAAGACTGCTTGTTACCTCGATAAAACAATGATAAATAGCTGGCTACTCGGCAACCAATATGCATATATTTTGATAATCAAAAAGTCAAAAAGGTGCAATATGTTGTCAAATGCCGTCCTCAAAGACCTCAAAAACGAAAGCTCATGCTCTCACTCAACCGACAAAGCCGCTAAAACTTGTGAACGCCCAAAACCGGGGGCTACGACTGGAGGATGCGCTTTTGAGGGCGCGCAAATATCGCTATTTCCTTTTGCTGATTGTGCGCATATCGTCCACTCTCCTGCTACTTGTCTGAACGCTTCATGGGAGACTAGACAGACGCGCACTAGCTGGGACGGGACTGATTTTACGCAGATGGGGTTTTGTACGGATATAAACGCAAATGACCTGATTTTTGGCGGAGAAAAAAAGCTCAAAGCAGGTATCGACTATGTGGTCGAAAACTACCATCCAAAAGGTATTTTTGTCTATTCGACTTGCGTCACCGCTATGACAGGCGAAGATATAGATGCCGTATGTCGCGAAAAAGAGACAGAGCACGCTATTCCAGTCGTGCCAGTACACGCACCAGGATTCGTCGGCAACAAGAACTTTGGCTCTAGGCTAGGAGGCGAGGTGGTGCTGGAGAGTCTGATAGGGCGAAGGGAGCCAGAATGCACGACGCCTTTTGACCTCAATCTCATAGGCGAATATAATGTGACTGGGGATATGTGGCAATACACACCACTACTAGAGAGGCTGGGCATTAGAGTGCTCTCAACCCTCAGCGGAGACGGCAGGACAGAAGACATCCAGTGTGCGCATAGAGCCAAATTAAATGTCATCGTATGCGCAAAAAGCCTAGTGACATTCACGAGACACATGAACGAAAAATACGGCATACCCTTTGTGTCCGTCTCGTTTTATGGCAAAAACGACACTTCGCACGCCCTCAGAAGCATAGCTGAGGCGTTTGGAAATGCGGAGTTGATAGCCAAAACTGAGGCATTAATAGCCGAGGAAGAAGCCAAGCTAGAAGAGAAGCTTCGCCCTTTCAAAGAGGCATTTGAAGGCAAAAAGTGTATTTTGAACACTGGCGGCAACAAATCATGGTCTATAGCCTCAGCACTCCAAGACATCGGACTAAAAGTCGTAGCAACAGCGGTCAACAAGGCGACTCCAGATGATATAGACAATGCCAAAGAGAGACTGGGTGATGGCGTAGTGCTCATGAAAGTACCATCTGCAGAGCAAGCTCCGCTTATCAGAGAGCACGGCGTGGATATATTGTTGGCTGGTGGGCGAAGCCTATATACAGCACTCAAAAACAAAATCGCCTTTGTAGATGTCAATCAAGAGAAAAAAATCAGCTACGGCGGATATGATGGACTAGTCAATCTAGCAAAAGATGTGCATGATGCACTTTTTAACCCCGTGTTCAAAGTGGCAAGCAAGAGCGCGCCATGGGCAAAAGTATAGAGTTTTTATTAGTCTTATTGTGCAAATAATGTTCTTTTTATAAAATTTAATTATAAAGCTACAGATGTTAGAATACTTGATAGCGCTATGTGGATTGAGACTTTTCCCAGAGTTTTTGATTCGAAGACAATAATGTAAGGAAGATACGATGTTGAATATGAGTATAAAAAGCAGGATTATACTGTCTATAATGATTCCAGTTGTGGGATTGCTGATAGCTGTTACTATAGGTCTCAAGCTGATGAAAGAGATAGATAATAACGCCGAGGTGATGTATAATAATCTATTTTTGCCATCTACTCAAATGGCAAAGGTGATGGAGAATTTTCAACGCACCAGAATCAATGTGCGAGATGCTGTGACAGCTGAAAACGAAGAAGAATTCAAAAGTGCTGTAGAAAAAACAAAAGAGCTCAGAGCAGACTCTACAAAGCAGATGGAGCTTTTTGAAAAGACAATCATCTCTGATGAAATGCACAAAATGTTCGATGAGTTGCAAGAGTCCAGAAAAGAGTATGGTGCTGCACTAGACACGATACTTAGGCTAAAAGCCGAAGGCAAGAATGCCGAAGCCCACCACTATATGACCAATGAAGGCAAAAAAGTGGCGCTCAAAGAGGGCGAAGAAATCGAAAAAATTATCACCAAAAAGCTCGCTCAGGCAAGCGATAAAAACAAGGAAAATATCGCTACTTATGAGTCTGCAAAAACCGACCTGACTATGGTGATGCTCATTATATTGGTAGTCTCTATTGCGCTTGGCTTGATGATTGTCAGAAGCATATCTTCGGCTCTTCATCTTTTGCAAGATTCTATGTTGGAGTTTGTCGACAAAAAAGAGCTGGCATTTAGAGTCAAATATGATGGCAAAGATGAGATAGGTGTGACGATGAATAGCTTTAACAAGCTTCTTGCCGCACTAGAGCAGACTATCAATGATGCAAAACATACCTCTGGCGAGAATGCGTCGGTATCGCACGAACTCAGCTCCACAAGTATGCAAATAGGGAACAATGCCGAGGAAAGTGCCAAAATTGTTCAAAGTGCAATCAGTGAGATAAATGATATAAAAGTATTTATCGAAAACAGCGTGAGAATATCAGAATCCACCAGAAAGAGCATAGAAGCAGCTGGTAGCAAACTATCCTATGCAAAAAATGAAATAAGAGTGCTGAGCCAAGATGTCGAAGTGGCTAGTGAATCAGAGGCGGAGCTAGCTGTCAAACTAGAAGATATGAGCAGAGAAGCCGAACAAGTAAAAAATGTTCTCGTGGTGATTTCTGACATCGCCGAACAGACTAACCTGTTGGCGCTCAATGCAGCGATAGAAGCGGCACGGGCAGGTGAACATGGTAGAGGCTTTGCCGTCGTCGCCGATGAGGTGCGAAAATTGGCTGAGCGAACTCAAAAATCTCTAGTAGAAATCAATGCTACAATCAATGTAATAGTGCAAAATATCATGGATTCCGCTGAACAAATGGGCAAAAATTCAGACAACATCAAGAGGCTTGTCGGCGTGTCGTCAGGAGTCGATGCGGCTATACAGGACACAGAAGGTGTTATGAGGGAGTCTGTCGTTTCTGTCAAAGAAAACTCAGACAACTCTGTAAAAATAGCCGAAGATTCGACAAGGATAGTCAACATCATATCTCAGATAAACGACCTCACTAGTCAAAATGCCAGAAGCGTCGAAGAGGTAGCGTCGGCGGCTGAGCATCTATATAGGCTAACCGACAATCTAAATGAAAAACTAAATCAGTTTAAATCCTGAGTTCGCAATCTCCAGCATAGCCCCTCGCAGTCAATCGCGCGTGGGGCGTGAAACCTCCGATATAGCCCCTTAGACCCGTTCGCCAGCCCCATCGGCAAGTGATATGCACTGTTTTGCCTATATTTTTAGTAGGCGAGCCGTATGAAACCAATATCCGTAACTCCATTCAAACTATCTCGGCCTATGGGCGCGACACTTGCTTTTTTGGGTGTGCGAAACTGTATGCCTCTCATGCACGGTGCGCAGGGGTGTGCGAGCTTCACCAAGGTATTTTTCACCCGTCACTTCAATGACCCTATAGCCATCCAGACCACAGCGGTCAACGACATCACGGCGGTGTTTGACGGCGGTGAGTACGGCATCACTACGGCGGTAGAGAATATCACAAAAAAAATCACTCCCGACCTAATAGGACTGTTTTCCACTGGGCTGACAGAGACAAAGGGCGATGACCTCAGAGGCAGTGCGAGCCGGCTAGAAATCCCAAATGTCTGGGTGAATACGCCTGATTTTGAGGGTGGATTTGAGAGCGGATGGGCTTTGTCCGTGCAGGCGATAGTAGATCAGCTAGTGGAGTCAAAGAGCGAAATCCAAAAAGCAAAAGCTGTCATCTTGCCTCATGTCAGTATGACGGCGCTTGAGGTGGAGAGGCTGAAAGAATTTTTGGAGGATTTTGGTTTTGCAAAAGTCTTCGCACTGCCTGATTTATCGACTTCATTGGATGGATTTTTGGGTGAAAAGCAAGGCACGATGAGCGCGGGCGGTATCGCTGTTGGTGACATAAAAGAGCTGGCAAATAGTGAAGTGGTTATCTCTGTCGGTGTGTCGATGAGAGTCGCTGGCGAGAAGTTAAAAGCCAAAAATCCAAATATCACACTACTGCAAATAGACTCTCTAGGCGGGTTGGTAGCTACTGACAATTTTGTAAGCGAACTGCTCAAAATTGGATATGAGCCAAACGAAAAAATCAAAAGATGGCGTGCGAGAGCACAAGACGCCTTGCTAGATACGCACTTCAACATAGGCAAAGCGAGATTTCTGGTAGCGCTAGAAGCCGACCAAGCTAGAAGTGTGTGTGAGTCGCTACATGAGGCAGGCGCAAAAATAGAAAACATATTTGTTCCCAACAAATCATCTGCGACTAGTATATGCGACAAAAATGTAAGCATTGGTGATATGGAAGATGTAGCAAAAAGCCTAGAGAACATCGACGCCATCGTGACAAACGAGCACGGCAAGCGAATTGCAAATAGAAATCATAAGGTTTTGATTATCAGGGGGTTCCCGATTTTTGAGACTGTCGGATACGCCTTGAAGAGCGATATTTTGTATGAAGGGCTTTGCTCTCTTTTGTTCGAGTGTTCAAACGCTCTCGAGCATACACACTAAAGGATTTGTGATGAAAATAGCTTTTGCGACCAAAGATATGAGCAACATAGATGAACACTTCGGCTGGGCAAAACAGTTTGCGATTTATGAAGTGAACAAAGACGGCTACTCTCTAGTGAGCGTCGTCAAGACTGCAGAGGGTGTAGACATGGAAGATGAGAAAATCAACTCCAAGATAGAAGCCATCAATGATTGCGCTATCGTCTACTGTCAGGCTATCGGACCGACAGCGGCGGCAAAAGTCATCAAAAACCATATCCACCCAATCAAAGTCGAGAAAGCTATGAGTATAGATGAGGCTCTAAATTCGCTCAAAACTATGCTAAACGGCAATCCTCCGCCTTGGATAAAAAGAATAATCATGAGAGAAGAGGGCGCAAGTGATGAATGATAGTCTGTTTTTGAAAGAGCTAGTGAGACAGATAAGAGCACTAGATATGTACGGTGTGTGGGAGAAGACTCCAGATGCTCAGTTGTTGGCTGATAAATATATCAAAACAAAAGAACAGCTAAAAGAGATACCGATAATAGCGGACATCTCAAAGGAGACTATCACTGACATCAGGATGATACTCCAAGCTGTAGCACTTGCTTTTGAGGGCAAAACGGGCGTGATGGCTAGTGTGTGCCTAGAGATGAGCCACGAGGGATTCGGCAGAGGGCTTGTGACAGCTGAAAAAATCGTGCTAGTGGATAAATATTTCAAAGACGCTCATAGATTCTCATTCTTGAGCATGGAAAAGCTAGTCGAAGAGGGCGAGAAGTATCTATCAAAAGCGGTAGAGAGTTACGAAAAATTCAAACCTTGCATCTAAACACAACAAAAGGAGTATAGCAAATGGCATTTCTTATGGCAAAAACAAAAGGCGGCGGCGAGTGGGTACAAAAGTTCGTTGATGAGCTAGACAAAGACAAGTGTATAGCGTGCGGTAGATGTTACAAGTCTTGTCCTGCCTCTGTTATGACGCTGGATGAAGAAGAGGATGATGAAGGCGAAGAGCACAAATTCATGATTCTCGTAAATGCAGAAAACTGTATCGGTTGTGTAGTGTGTGCGAAAGTTTGTCCAAAGGGTTGCTTTACTCATAGCGCAAAAGAAGCAGCATAAAAGTCCTACAAGGAGTATTAGATGAAAATGGTAATGGCAGTTATAAACGAAGAAAGACTCGGTGTGGTAATAAATGCACTTTTGCAAAATGACATTTCGGGTATTACAATCTCTGATACTAGGGGGTTTGGCAATATAGCACTAACAAAAGAGCTTGATCCAAATTGTCTAAACAAAAAATTCAAGCTAGAGATAGTTGTCTCAAACGATGAGTACAAAAAACTAGCCGTTGACATCATATCTGAAAATGCGCACGACCTCAATCATGGTGCAGGCAAGATTTTTGTCTATGGTGTGGACGAGGTTTATCGGATTCGTACGGGCGAGCGAGATGTAGAGGCGCTGTCATGAGACCTCTCAATGATTTTTACAAGATAACTGATGCGGATGAGTATTTTGATTTTTTTGACATAGAGTACGACCAGAGACTCATAGATGCCAAAAGATTTCACCTGATGAAAAAATTTGGTGAGCTGATAGAAAAATCAAAAGAGCTCCAAAACATCGATGACGAGAGACTGCTAGGGATGTATAGGTTCGCACTACTCAAAGTCTACAAGGACTTTGAAAATGGTTACAACCCATCTGCGGCTGAGGTGTGGGGAAGTCTCGATAAGCCGTCGGCTTGTTTTACTTGTGCGACACAGGTGGGCTGTAGCTCAAACGCTACGGCAGCGGACGAAGTGAATTTCAGCGAGTGCAGTTCACATCATGCATAAGTACTCCTCGCCATCCAAAAAAGATGAGATACTCCCAAAATACCGTTTCGGGCAGAGGGTGCGACTCATCAAGGACATCCGAAATGATGGGACATTTCCTTTTGCTCCTGTCGGCTCAATACTGATGAAGGCTGGCGAAGAGGGATACATCAAGGATATGGGTGATTTTCTGCAAGTTATCCGTGTGTATGAGGTCGAATTTATCAATCACGGCATCGTTTATGGCTGTAGGGAAGAAGAATTGCAAGAGGCTGATGAGGATGATGGGTATGACGAGGTAGCTGAAGAGCTAGCGTGGCTCAAAGAGCATCGAGCCAAAAAAGCCAACTCATAAGGCAGAGGCAGAGGTAGCGAAGTTAAGGCTTACTTGTTTTATTGTCAATACAAGAAGCAAGCCTTACAACGCTTAGAATATATCGCTTGTCGATATAAAATCAAATTTAAGGACACAAAATGACAACTAGAGTTGAAATTGCAAATGATTTCTTGGCTATCAATGTAAAGCCAGGCGCGACAATCCAAGACATCATCGAAAAAGCTGGTTCAGGTCTGCCTTTTGGCTGTAGAGATGGTGAATGTGGAACTTGCGTGGTAGAAGTGCTTCAGGGCATGGAGTTTCTTTCTGCAAAAACTGCAAAAGAAGAAAAAGTGTTAAAAGAGGTAGAAGCTACAAATCCGTGCAAAAACCTCAGACTTTCTTGCCAAATGAAAGTAGAAAAACCAAACGGTCATGTAAGACTAAAATACTAAGACTCTCCTAGCTTCCAGATTCAAAAGCCGAGTTTTTCGGCTTTTATTTTTTCTGCACTACCTTATTTCTGCCACTTTCTTTTGCCTCGTACAATGCTTCGTCAGCAAGCGCAATAATGATATTTGAGTCGGTTGCAGTGTTGTTCGGGATTTTAGTGCAAACCCCAATGCTGATAGTTACTTTTTTGCTATTTGTGAATTCATGAGGAATATTGAGAGCTTCTATTGATTGTCTGATTTTTTCTGCTATCAACATGGCGCTTGTCTCGTCTGTATCTGGCATAACAATAGCAAACTCCTCACCACCATATCTTGCTGTCAGGTCGTTTGTCCGTTTTGTGTTTATTTTGAGTGTTGATGCCACAAGTCTCAAGCAGTCATCTCCAGCTATATGCCCATATGTATCATTGTATTTTTTGAAATAGTCGACATCTATCATCAGCAGTGTCAATGGTTTTTTGGTTCTTGTTGCATGTGCCCACTCTCTCGTCAAGACTTCATTGAAATGACGGCGATTAGCAACAGAAGTCAACTCATCAATAGTGGACAGTTCTAGTAGTTTTTGATTTGCAATTTCTAGCTCCTTTGTCCTGTCTCTAACAAGTTCCTCTAGCTGTCTATTTTGACTCTGCATGCTCTCAATTCTCAACTCTTCTTGGATATATATATGCCTGAGTAGCTCATTAAATTTGCTTTGGAGTCTGGATAGCTCGTTTGGATTTTTGAGTTTGGCGTAGATTAGCTGG
>CAZNYV010000065.1:0-11657 GCA_964577355.1 uncultured Campylobacteraceae bacterium | reverse complement strand
TAGCTCATCTAACATCTGTATGAGGAATTTTGCACTTGTTTTGGCGGATGAGACCAAAAACTCATCGAAGCTAAATCCTGCATCCATGTCAGCCGCGTCAGATATGGCTCTAAGCACCATAAAAGGTACGCCAAAACATTCACATACTCTGGCTACACTTGCGCCTTCCATTTCGAGTGCATCGGCTTTGTATGTAGTCTGTATCCAGTTTTTTTTATCTTCGCTGGCTACGAATTGGTCACCAGTAGCAATAGAGCCTATCATCAGAGGTATACCAAGTGTACTTGCCACTTTTTTTGCTAGTTCGTTCAGTGCGCTGTCGCTACTTACAAAGTCACCACTCTCAGGAATAAAACCCCAAGGATGTCCAAATGCAGTTATGTCGACATCGTGCTGGACTAGTTTGTCAGCAATGATAAGGTCACCGACCTTTAGTGACGGATTCACTGCACCAGCAACACCAGAGAACAGTAGTTTTTCAGCCTTGAATTTCTCGCACATTACACTTGCCGTGATGGCGGAGTTGACTTTGCCGATTTTGCTATATGCTAATACAATTTGTAGGTTTTTATACTCTGTTTCATAGTATGTGTTGCCAGCATAATCTGTGCTTTTATATTTGCCAAAAAACTCTAGTAGCGGCTCGATTTCTTCTCTCATAGCTCCCATAATGGCTATTTTCATATTTATCCTTTGAGCTCTGATAGTGTTTTTTCTAGACTTGCCATATCGTTTACATTGTAAGTTGGCTTGTCAGTTAGTCTTTTATTTAGACCAGACAGTACGGCACCATTACCAAACTCTACAAAAGCATCTACAGTTGATTCGAATTTCTTGATAGATTGCTTGTAGAGAACTGGAGATACAAGTTGTTTTTGAAGTAGTTCAACCGCATCAGCTTTTGTAGAATATAGCTCTGCGGTCGCATTTGAAACTATTGGAAAAGCGAAATTATCACTTAGTTTTTCACCCAAAAGATTTGCCAGCTTGAGGCTCGCATTTGATAACAAATCACAGTGACTTGCGACTGACATATTGAGTAGCATTACTCTTTTTGCACCAGCGGCTTTTAGTGGTTCTTCAAGCGAAGCCAAGTCCTCTTTTAGTCCTGCAAGAACGATTTGACCGTCAGAGTTGTAGTTAGCGCACCAGACTTTTTTGCCACTGTTTCTAGCTTCTGTACACACTTCTTCGGCTTTTTCGTCAGCTACATTTAGAACAACTGCCATACCAGCTTTGCCACCTTCGCAATCAGCTTGCATCCATTCGCCTCTTTTGTGAACAGTATAGAGCGCGTCTGAGAGGCTTATAGTTTCGCTAGATACAAGGGCTGAGAATTCACCAAGAGAGTGACCTAGTCCAAATGCTGGCACTATGTTGCACTCGCTTTTGAATAGTTCGTGTGCTATGGAACTAACCAATAAAATAGCTGGTTGGGTATATCTTGTCTCTTCTAGTTTGCCATCGCCACCGTCAGCTATAATCGCACCTAGGTCAAAGCCTAGTGTGCTATTTGCAGCGTCAAGCATGGTTCTTGCTTTTTCAAAATTAGCCAAAAAATCCTTGCCCATCCCAACACTTTGAGAGCCTTGACCTGGGAATAAAAATGCAATTTTTTTCATTTTAGACCTTTAATTTTAGTGTGAACAACCGCATCCACCAGAGCCGCATCCACCAGAGCTTTTTTTGCTACCGTGATCATCGCAATGGTCATCACAATGTGAATGTACAAATCCGTTCATTACTTCCTCTACGCTTGCTTCTCTAATGCTATCAAGCACAACAGCGAATGCTAGGGTTTTTCCTGCAAGTGGATGATTATGGTCAATAGTTACATCGTTGTCAGTAAATGACTTTACAATAACTTGAACCGTTGAGCCATCTTCTGCTTGACCATATAGTGGCATACCAACTTCAAGCTCTATACCTGCGAATTGTTCTTTTGGATATGTATTAACTGCGTCTTCATTGTGGATACCATAAGCCTCTTCTGGAGCTACGATCACAACTCTGCTCTCGCCAAGACTCATAGTGATAATTTCTTTTTCTAATCCTGGAATGATGTTGTTTTTTCCAGTAATAAACTCTAATGGCATACCTGGTCTGCTAGCGTCTAGCACTTCTCCGCTCTCATTGTCTTTTAATTCGTAGCTAAATGCTACAACCATGTTGTTTTCTATTGCCATTTATTACTCTCTTTTTTGTTGAAATTAAGGTCGGATTGTAACGAAATAAGTATAAATCCGACAAAAATAATCCTATATTAAAAGCCTTTATAGCTCGGAATATTTCTTTTTAGCAGACTTGATAATGTAGTTTGAAGGGTATGTTTTTATGAGAGTGTCAAGTACTTTTTTTGCATCATCTTTGCGATTTAATTTTTCCAAACATATTGCTGAATGAAATAGCATCAACGGGACTGAAGAGCTTTTTTCGTCGCTATTTATACTGTCTTGATAATAGCCTAGAGACGCTTTGTAGTTTGTATTTTTGTACTCTATTTCACCTAGATAAAACTGTGTCATAGCTTTTTTTGATGTATTAGTATCAACGATTTGTAGAAATAGCGCTTTCGAATCTGTTAGATTATTTGATTTGTAAAGTTTTTCAGCTTTTTTAAATGTTTCATCAGGTGTGAGTTTGCTTTGTTCAGGTAATGGTTTTGTGATATTTTGTTCGGTTGTATTTGTATCAACTTTCTTCTGGTCTATCATTTTTGCCATTTCTGATAACATTTGCATTATTTTGTCATAGTTTTCATTTTGTAGTTTGAAGTTATCTTCAAGCTTTTTGCTTAACGCATCTACTCTTGTGTTAACATCTTTTAACGAACCGTTTTGATCGCTGTCGATTTTTTCTGAAAATCGTTGTTGCTTTTCTCCGATGCTACCAAGCAGACTTTTGATGCCGTCTAGTTCATTTCTGAGCTCTGATTGTGTTTGGTTTGTGTCAAATAGATTTCTTGAAATTGATTGGATATTTTTATTTTGTTCTACAATCTTTTTTTCGGATTGAGTTAGTCCATATGGAGTCGGACTATCCAGATCACCTGCTTTGAATGCGGAAGGTTCATTTGCTAATAATAATGTTGAAATAAGTAGAAATAGTGTTTTTTTCATAAAGGTACTCCTGAATATCAGAAATGGAATATTTGTATTTAGAACCCCCGCAATTGCGGGGTGGAGATTTATTTTTCTAGTTTTGTATCAACTCTTCTGTTTTTTGCCCAGCACTCTTCACTGCTTTCTTTACAAACAGGATTTCCTTCGCCTAGGCTAACCGTTGTAATTCTTGCAGCTGCAATACCTTTTGATAGGTATGCACTTTTGAGTGATTCAGCTCTTTTCAGTGCCAAAGCGTAGTTGTACTCATCAGTTCCTCTCTCATCAGCATTACCTTCTAGTTTTACTTTTGCAGATGAAACTGTTTTGTCGCCTACGATTTTTGCATTTTCTTCAGCAACTGGCATCATATCGGCTTTGATGTTGAATTTATCAAAGTCAAATAGGACAGTTTTTAGCTTGCCTTGCTCTGCGTCGATTGCAGATGCCGAGCTTGCTGTACCGTTAGCTAGTGTTGAACTCGTAGCTGAACCAACAGTTCCATTTCCTCCATTAGAAGCATTCGCACTGCTATTTGCAGCACTGTTTGCACCAGTTTGTGTATTTGATACATCTTTATTGGCACAGCCAGTAAAAAGAACAGTCGCAGTAACAATAGAAACAATCATAAACTTGATAGACATGTGTACTCCTTGATTTGAATTTCAATTGAAATCTTAGCCAACTTAACTTGATTCCAACTTAAAAATTATCAGTATTTCTGATAAAAAACTGTATTACCAATTAAAAGATTTGATTTTTCCCATATTCATAGGAAACAAAAAACTCGCGAGTGAGTTAAGTCTTATTATTCCTAGATATGTTCTGCCATTATCATTCTTGACAAACATCACCGCATCGCCATTTTGCGAGACTTTTGGCATTGTATTCCATCCTGAGACCGTAAGTTTTGTAGTTTTTTTGCTAGCAACATCCAAATGAAAAATATTTTGCATTGCAACTCCATCTACTGTGTCTCTGGCACTGTATACTATGAAATTCTCTTTTGCGCTAAAACTTGAGTTTTTACCACCACCTTCACGAATAAGTAGTTGTTCCACATATGTGCTATCTAGTTTTTTGGAAAATATAGTTGGCTGTCCGAGTCTGTCTGATACAAAAGCTACTTTTGTGTTGTTTTCCAAAAAATTACCATTTACATCAATGCCAGCAAAGCTAGAAACATTTGTGACTTTTTTTGTATTAGTGTCATACAAAAAGACATCCGGTAAGCTGGTTGGCGCCATTGTCAACAGTAGTTTTGAACCATCGCTACTTACATCTGAACATACTAGCATGCCTTGTGAGGATATTATTCTTGTTTTTTTGCCAGTATGAATATCATATTTGTAAAGTGTTGGTGACTCCTCGTAAGCAGTATAATAAATTGAGCTTTGGTCGTTTGAGCCCCATATTGGAAATATATTGTATCCACCACTTATTAAGGTCTTTTGGTATGTTAGTGTGTAGTCAGCGACAATAATATCGCTTTTTTTTGGCCCTGCATCTTTTGAAATAACTACAAAATTTTGCATCCAATTTACTGGTGGAGCCTTAATTAAATCATTTAGATCGACAGCTACACTATGTATTGCAAAAGGGTATTCAGCAAAGGAAGGAACCTGATATTTTTTTGCAGAGATAACTACACCAGAAATATCAAATATTTTTGTTTGTATATTAAAACCGTTTGGTGTTTTGTAAGATTTGTAGCGGAGAACAATTCTGGCGTTTTTTTGGATTAGATTGGCAGTGTTTAGTGGGTCATCAAAGTTTGTTTCGCAAGTAGTTGAGACAGTTTTGAGATGATCTGTTACGATTATGTCCTTTAGCATCATGGAGTCAATCATATTTTTTTCAGATTGACCAACACTACTGTCTGCGTATGACTCTATTGCAAGTTTGACAAGGTTTGTTGCGCTTTTTTCTATATCTATTGAGGCGTCGGCGGCAAATATATTGGATAAAAATAGTGTGATTAATAGAAGTTTTTTCAAACTTATTCCTTGGCTATAAAATTGAACTCAACAGATATTGATTTTTTATCATCTGTTGGAGGTAAGCCCTTCGATTTGAGATCGTTGAGATAAATCATAAGTCTATTGTTAAAATCGTTATTAGGACTCTGTTTTTTAATAGTAAAATCAAATTTTCCATCACCACTGATGTGCATAATAATTATGGTGCTCAAACCAATATCGCTCTTGTATGGAGTCCAGCCGCTTTTTATTATGCTTGCTACTTTGCCTAAATACTCATTTGACTTGGCACCACTAGGAGCAAAAGTTACGGCAGATGTATTTTTGCGCAAAGTAAGCGAACTCAAAAGCTGTTTTGCATCAAGAGATGGAGTTTTTTGTGTTGGCTGATCATTTTGGATAGGCTTTTGTGGTGTTTTTGTTGGTTCAGGATGAGAAAATTTTTTTAGAATATTCTTGGCAGTGTCCATGCTCGGTTCTTTTTCAACTGGCTTTTGAACGGTTGGAGTATCTACCTTTTTTGTCTCATTGGGCACTGGTTCTTTTTGTGCGATAATTGGTTCGATAATTTTTGCAATTGATGGTTGTGGCGCTTCACTTGTTACTAGGTCAACGGTTATGTTTTCACCAGCAAGCGGAACTTTTTTTGTATTTACAAAGAAGTTAAAAATCAAAACTGCAAGCAGACCAGTATACAGTATTGCCGAACCAGCCCCGCTAAGCCAAAAAAGTGTTTTTTTATCCATCTGTAAGTAGTGATATTTTATTAAATCCAGATGATTTTATACCTTTGAGTACAAAGATAATATCATCGTATTTTAGCTCTTTATCAGCTCTTATTAGCACGGTTTGATCTTTATTTGCAGTCATCGCATATGTATGAAAAGTATCTTGAAAATTTGCAAAGTCATATTTTTTCTCATCAATATAGATTGTTTTATCCAATCCAACCCTGACTACAAGTTTGTTTTTATCATCAGCAACAACACTTTTTGACCCTTTTGGAACTGAAATTTTTTCTTCAAAAAAGAGCGCATGTGCAGTCAACATCAAAATTGCAAGCAACACAAGCATGACATCTACAAGTGGAGTTATATTTAGTTCTGGAACTTCATCCCAATCAAACAAGTGCATGGTGTAGTTTTGTCAACTTAAAAGTATTCATTAATTGGCGTTTCTGGAGAGTTTGATTTCAGATTGCATTTTCAGATAGTTTATAATCTCAAAAGATTTTCGTTTAAGAATAATGTGAAATGCAAATGCTGGAATTGCTACCAAAATCCCAAATGCAGTTGAAACTAGAGCCTCGCTAATGGATGGAGCAATCGCTTGGATGTTTGCTCCGCCTTCCAATCCCATTCTGGCAAAAGATTCGAGAATGGATACAACAGTTCCAAAAAGTCCAACAAATGGTGATGTTGAAGCTATTATCGATAGTAGTGACAGTCCAGTCGTTACATCTTTTGTTGCAGCAAGCATGCAAGCATTTAATGACCTTTCATTTATCTTTCCAAAAGCTTCACATTTTTCGAAGTAAGAGCCTTTTGCACTACTTTTAAAGTCTGTCAAAAGATATTCAACGGACTCTTTTTCAATAGCAAGTTTTTCAGAAAGATAAAAGAAACGGTAAAAAAATACCCAAAATACCGCAAGAAAGTATGATGAAAGAAGTAACGCCACAAGGTAAGTAGCCCAAGTGGCGTTATGTAGATAAGCTAAGAAAGCACCATTCATTGTTGATTAAAACTTTGAAAGTGATTTCATTTTTTGAGCAGCAACAGATAGTACAATATTTGAATCTGTAGCGCTTCTAAGGAGCTCTTCAGCTCTCTCAATCGCTTTATTGATTTCGCCAGCACTTTTTCCAGCAACCGAGACAGCATTGTCTACAAGTACCGTTGCTTTTGATTCATCAATTTCAGCATAGCCCCAATTGATTGCTACACTCTCTTTGTCACCATCAAGCTTTGTAAGCTCTATAACACCTGGCGCCAAAAGAGACAGTAAAGATGAGTGACCTGGTAGAACACCAAACTCACCCTTCTCACCAGGAAAAGTAGCAGTTGCCACATCATGGTCAAAGACTTTCCCTTTTGGTGTAATGATTTGTAAATTAAAGCTATTCATAATCTAGCCTTTTTAACTTTTCGCTTTTAGTTTTTCTGCTTTTTCGATAACCTCATCAATGCCGCCAACCATATAGAATGCTGCTTCTGGAAGTGCATCATGTTTTCCATCAAGAATTTCTTTGAAGCTTTTTATCGTATCTTCTAGTGAAACATATTTACCAGGGCTTCCTGTAAATACTTCTGCAACGAAGAATGGTTGAGATAGGAATTTTTCAATTTTTCTAGCTCTCTCAACAGTTAGTTTGTCTTCTTCGCTAAGCTCGTCCATACCTAGAATTGCAATAATATCTTGCAAATCTTTGTATTTTTGAAGAATAATTTGAACACCACGAGCAACTTTGTAATGGTCTTCACCAAGAATTTTTGGGTCTAGCATTCTTGAGCTTGAGTCTAGTGGGTCAACCGCTGGGTAAATACCTTTTTCAGCAATTTTTCTACTAAGAACTGTTGTCGCATCAAGGTGAGCAAAAACTGTTGCAGGAGCAGGGTCAGTCAAGTCATCCGCAGGAACATATACAGCTTGAACAGATGTAATTGAACCTTTTTTTGTTGATGTAATTCTCTCTTGAAGTGCACCCATCTCTCTGGCCAATGTCGGTTGGTAACCAACAGCTGAAGGGATTCTTCCTAGAAGAGCTGACATTTCTGAACCTGATTGAGCAAATCTGAATATGTTGTCGATGAACATAAGAACATCAAGACCCATACTATCTCTGAAGTACTCAGCCATAGTTACACCAGTAAGCGCGATTCTGTTTCTCGCACCTGGTGGTTCGTTCATTTGACCGTAGCATAGAGCAACTTTGTCAAGGACATTTGACTCTTTCATTTCGTGATAAAGGTCGTTACCCTCTCTCGTTCTCTCGCCAACACCAGCGAATACTGAGTAACCAGAGTGTTTGTAGGCAACATTGTGGATAAGTTCCATGATGATGACCGTTTTACCAACGCCTGCACCACCGAATAGACCTACTTTTCCACCTTTTGCATATGGAGCTAGAAGGTCAACAACTTTGATACCTGTTTCAAACATTTCTGATTGTGTGCTTTGTTCTTCAAATGCTGGAGGAGCTCTATGGATTGACCAAGCCTCTTTAGCTTCGCATGGAGCACCTTCATCGATAGTTTCACCGATAACATTGAAGATTCTTCCTAGAACTTCAGTACCTACTGGCACCTTGATTGGTGAACCAGTCGCTTCAACTTTCATACCTCTAGCTATACCTTCAGTCATGTCCATTGCAATTGTTCTTACTCTGTTGTCGCCAACATGTTGAGCAACTTCACAAACAAGTGTTTTGTGCTCACCATCAACTTCATATTTTATGACTACTGCGTCGTTTATAGCCGGTAGTTCACCGCTAAAATCGACATCGACGACAGGTCCGATTACTTGTGTTACAACACCTTCCATCAATTTACTCCTTAATTATTTAAGCGCTTCCATACCGCTGATTATTTCGGTAAGTTCGGTCGTGATCGCCTCTTGTCGGGCTTTGTTATACTTGATTGTCAGAGATGAAACCATCTCCCTTGCATTTTTATTTGCGCTATCCATTGCTTGAACTCTTGAAGCATGCTCTGCTGCAAGCGAATCAATAAGTGAATAAAACAAAGTAAACTCAATGTACTTTTTCATTAGAGATGAAAGCATTTCTCTTGCATCGTCTGGCTCGGTAGCAATCATGGATTTACATTCACTACCTTGGAAATTTTCCAAGCTTACAGGCAGTAGTTGAATAGTTTTAAGGTCTTGAGATATCATGCTTTTGAATCCATTATAAACTATAACTATTTGGTCTGTTTCGCCAGAAGTAAAATCATTAAATGCTTTTTCAATAATTTCTTTTGCTTTTTCATAGCTTGGTGCTGAGGATACGCCTACTGAACCCTCTAGAACAGATATTCTATTGAATCTTAGGTTGTCGATACCTTTTCTACCAATACCTCTTATTCTGACTGTTTTTCCCTCTTCGGTATATTTGTGATGAAGAGCTTTTACCTTCTTGATCGTTTGAGTGTTGAACCCGCCACATAGACCTTTATCAGCAGTAATAAAGATTATGTCTACAGTTTTTGGTTCATTTGCACTGCTAAACAATCTCTCATCAAATCCAAAACCTGATAGTTGAAACCTTGCCATATTTTCAGAGATATTCGCTAATACTTCATTAATCTTTACGGCGTACTCTTTTGATTGATTTGCCAACTCTTGAGTTTTCTTGAGTTTGGCAGTAGATACCAGCTTCATCGCTTTCGTGATTTTGCCAGTATTCTGTACGCTTTTGATTTTTCTTTGAATATCTTTTAAATTTGCCATGGCTGTTTACCTAGCTTATTTTTTAGCAGATGCTTCAAAAATTACTTTGAACTCATCTAGTGCTTTTATTAGAACTTCTTCATTTTCTTTATCAACCTGTTTTGCCGCTCTAATTTTTTCAAATATTTGAGGGTATTTTGAGTCTATAAAGTCATAAAGTTCAGCTTCATATGTTGTAACTTTACTAGCAGGCATACCGTCTAGGAAGCCTTTGTTACCAGCAAAAATCAAACAAACTTGTTTTTCGATTGCCAAAGGTGCGTATGGTCCTTGTTTTAGAACCTCTACCATTCTTTGTCCTCTTTCTAGCTGTTTTCTAGTTACTTCATCTAGGTCAGAAGCAAATTGTGAAAATGCTTGAAGTTCTCTAAATTGAGCTAGGTCAAGTCTAAGTGTTCCTGCAACTTGTTTTGTAGCTTTTATTTGAGCGGCACCACCAACCCTAGAAACAGATATACCAACATTGATAGCTGGTCTAACGCCTGAGTTGAATAGGTCAGTTTCAAGGAATATTTGACCGTCTGTAATCGAAATAACATTTGTTGGGATATACGCAGATACATCGCCAGCTTGAGTTTCGATTAGTGGAAGAGCTGTCAAGCTTCCTGCACCAAGTTCGTCATTTAGTTTTGCAGCTCTTTCAAGAAGTCTTGAGTGAACATAGAAAACATCTCCTGGATAAGCTTCTCTACCTGGAGGTCTTCGAAGAAGAAGTGACATCTCTCTATAGGCAACAGCGTGTTTTGAAAGGTCGTCATAAATTACAAGACCATGTTTTGCATTGTCTCTGAAATATTCACCAATTGTACAACCAGTATACGGAGCGATAAATTGAAGAGCAGCACTCTCAGATGCGCTTGCAACAACGATAGTTGTGTAGTCCATTGCACCGTGCTCTGAAAGTGTTTTTACAACTTGAGCAACGCTTGACTGTTTTTGACCGATAGCGACATAGATACAGTAAACACCTTGACCTTTTTGGTTGATGATTGTATCTAACGCAACAGTTGTTTTACCTGTTTGTCTGTCACCGATAATAAGCTCTCTTTGACCTCTACCGATTGGCACTAGTGCGTCGATTGCTTTTAGACCAGTTTGAAGTGGTTCGTGAACAGATTTTCTAGCCATGATGCCAGGAGCTTTTTTCTCAACAAATCTCTCTTCAGAAGCGTTGATTGGACCTTTGCCATCAATTGGCTCACCTAGTGCATTTACAACTCTGCCTATCATAGCCTCGCCAACAGGAACTTTTAGTAGTCTTCCAAGTCTTTTTACACTTGAATTTTCACCAATTCCAGAACCACGACCAAGAACAACAACACCTACATTTGATTCTTCAAGATTGAGTGCAAACCCCTTCTCTCCTGTTTCAAACTCGACCATTTCTCCGGCAACAACATTGTTGAGACCGTAAACTTTTGCAATACCATCACCGATAGATATTACTCTACCTGTTTCATTAAGATCTACTTTTAGCTCAAAATTTTCGATTCTCTCTCTGATTATTGAACTAATTTCATCTGCTTGTATTTTAGCGCTCATTTTTCCCCTTTCATAAAATTTTATCTGATTTTAATACATGCTCTATGATTGCGTCTTTGAGCTTTGTTTTTTCGATTTCAACCTCAACAGAGATATCATCAAAATCAACCCTGATACCATCGAACTCGTGAGCCGGATGAGCATCTACTGTCAAATGAACAGTTTTGCCAAGTTTATGCGTAAGTGATTTTTCTAGTGCTGACTTTACTGTATCTGGTACATTAAAATTTGCAGTTACTAGTCCAGTCACCGTACCCTTTTTGCTTGCCAAATGCTTCCTAAGCTCTTCAGCCATAGATGGTACAAAATCAATTTTTTGCTTGTCTACTAATAACTTAATGAAGTTTCCAAATTTAGCACTGCTGTTTTCGGAAATATCTATTAGCAAAGATGCCTTATCAGCATGTGACACATCTTTTGAAACAAGTATAAATCTCAATTTTTGAATACTCATTGCAGAAGATATTTTTAACAAAGAAGAGTGGATTGTTTCAAGCTCTTTTTCGCTGTACACTTTTATTAGGGCATTAACATATTTTTTAGCTACGATATTTGTCATTTATGCCACCTTTTTTGCTAATACATC
>CAZNYV010000064.1:0-11922 GCA_964577355.1 uncultured Campylobacteraceae bacterium | reverse complement strand
GCTCACATACCTCTCCACATACTAAAAGATGTTCAGACAAAATTTACAGATGGATTGGTACTTGCAGCTGTAACGAATAGTGAAGATGCCAGAGACTGCTTTTTGTCTTTCAAGTATCAAAATATAAACGAGCTTCCAAATGGTGCTGTTGTCGGCACTACGAGTCTGAGACGCAGAATGCAGCTTTTGGCAGTTCGTCCAGACCTTACCATAAAAGACCTCCGAGGCAATATTGATACTAGAATTACAAAGCTACAAAATGGTGAATTTGACGCAATTATCCTAGCTACAGCTGGTATCAAACGACTCGGAATAATCGAATCTGTCAAATATGCCACACCGATAGAAAAAACCATAATGGTGCCAGCGATGGGGCAGGCAGCACTTGGGATAGAGGCAGTTGATGATGAAAAGGTCAAACAGCTCGTAGCATTTTTGAATGATGACAACACGATGGTCGAGACTAGAGTTGAGAGAGACTTTGTAGATGTTTTGGAGGGTGGGTGTCAAGCTCCGATTGGTATAAATGCCGAGCTGATTGGTTCTGTTATAAGTGTCAAAAGCTCAATCGGCTTTCCAGATGCTTCCACTGTGTGGAGTGATGAGGCTAGGTTTGCCAGAGATGAATTCGAGAGTGCTGGCAAGGCATTCGCTGATTCGCTGATTCAAAAAGGTGTCAAAGAGCTATTGATTTCGGCTTGCAAGCTTGGCGAAGAGATACTGTCAAAAAACAATACTACTCACTGATTTTTAGTTAGAGGTGGTTGCGCTCGTGAAGAAGTTTTATGAAAACAGACTAGAACTGCTGCGAGAGCTTCATTTTGAGCTTGATTTCACAAAAATAGATACGACAACGGTATTTGATAGGACTTTTAAACATGATGTCGGCAATAATATATGCCTAATCGGCGAAGCTCCTGGACAGAATGAGGTCATAGAGGGTGTGCCGTTTTGTGGTCAAGCTGGCAAAAATCTCTCCAATCTAATCTCGCTAAGTTCTATCCCTAGAGAACGATTTTGTATTACAAATGGCTTTTGCTTTCGTACATTTACGGATGGTGCGAGAGGCGTGATAAATAGAGCGCCAACGACCAATGAGCTAAAAGCTGGCGCGACATTGTTATCGTCAGAGTTGGAGCTTTTGCGCCCAAAGATGATAGTTCTTCTAGGCAATAGCGCCCTCAAGGCTTTTGGCTACATAAACGACAGCTCTATCACCAAAACGCTCAAAACCGCACCGAAACACAAGGTTGTATCTACACACTCTGATATTCTTGGCGGTTCTGTTTTGATAGCTCACACATATCATCCAAGTCCACTGGTATACAATCAGCCCCAAAAAAGAGCTGTTTTGGAGAATTTCTTTGGAGAAGTAGCTAGATGTCTCTGAGACGCAGGCATATACTTGCTTTTACTGTTGCGCTCTTTATTCATTTGCTATTGTTGACACCATTTGTATTGCTTCATAAGCAAGAGGATAAGTTGGCAAATGAGCCAAAAAAGACGCTTAATTTATCGCAGTTTGAAGCGCCGAAGCGAGAAGCTCAGCCTGCCACACGAGCCATCGAAAAACCAAAAAAACAGCCAAAGCCATTGCCACAAAAACAACCACTCAAATCAAAAGCCATAGATACCAAAAGAGATATTAACACAACAGTTGCCAAGCAACCAAAAATCGAGATGCCTCAACCTCAAAAGCCAGAACCAAAACGCACCCCAACGCTCTCAGCTCTCAATGAGGCTTTCAAAAGTGTCAAACCGAGTGAGCCAAAAGGACCAATCAAACAGCTCTATGGAGATGAGTTCGACTCTATGACGAATGAGCAAAAAGAGTTCATCCAAAACAATCTAGGGAGCATAGGCAGAATTACTGAGCGGCATTTGGTGTATCCAGAAGCGGCTGGCAGACTCAATATGCAAGGTAGAAGCGTTGTTGAATTTTGGCTTCATCCAAATGGTGATATATCGGAGCTAAGATTGCTGGATAGCTCTGGGTATAGGGCGCTAGACAAAAACTCTATCGAGACCATAGAAATAGCATACAAGGACTATCCTAGACCATCTCAAAAAACAAAAATCAGGATTTATGTACACTATGAACTATACTAAAACCGCAACACAAATAAGGAATTGAAATCAATGGAACTTTGGAATCATATATATGAACATTTTGACCCAGTAGCTTTTTCGCTTTTTGGACTGCCAGTGCATTGGTATGGTATGTGTTATGCTTTTGCACTTATTTCTGTCTACTTTGTGATTAAATATATTGCCCAAAAAGACAATCTGCCATTCACTGAACAGCAGATTGGTGATTACTTTTTTTGGGTGGAAATAGGCGTGATACTTGGCGGTAGACTCGGTTTTGTACTTTTTTATGACACTCATACTATATGGTATTTGATGCATCCTTGGCAAATTTTCAGTCCTTTTATGGACGGGCAGTTTGTAGGAATTCGAGGCTTTAGCTATCATGGTGGACTTGCTGGGTTCGTTATCGCATCTGCTATTTATTGCAAAAAAGAGGGGCTGGACTTCTGGAAGCTGATGGATTTGGCGGCAGTTGGTGTCGGATTTGGCTACTTCTTTGGGCGTATTGGAAACTTCCTAAATCAAGAACTGGTTGGTCGTGCGACAGATTCTATTTTTGGGATATATGTCGATGGTGTATTGCGCCACCCGTCACAAATATATGAAGCATTTATGGAGGGCGCCCTAGTGTTCCTGATTCTATACTCTGTGCGACTACGCAAAACATTTGACGGACAACTCGCCATGGGCTATATTGTTCTCTATGGATTGACTCGATGTTTTTGTGAGCTTTTCAGACAGCCAGATGTGCAGCTAGGGTTTTTGTATGGCGGATGGCTGACGATGGGGATGGTTCTATCGCTTGTTATCAGCGTTGCTGGAGTTGTTGGTTATGGTGCTTTGAACAATAAAGCTAGGCGCAACTCTTAGCATAACCCCCTCGTTATATTGTGACAAACTGCTCAAAAATTAATCAGATACTGTCTTGACAACCATTATATATTTATGTATATTACGCCTATCGTTGTATGGTAAAATATATAATGATAATGAGGTCTGAGAAATCCTCATTTTCTCATTTTTTGAACTTCATAAACTCTCTTTTGTAGCAATATTCCAAGTCGAATGGGTCCCGACTTGGAGTAATTATGAAGCGAAATTGATTGTAATATAGGAACATATATGTTGAGCGATAAATTTTTGGCGATAGCTATTATTGGCATCGACCCTGTACTTTGGATACTTATAGCGATGAGCGTGCTTTCTATTGGGGTGATTGTTGAGAGAGCATTGGCATTTGGATATTTAGAAAAAAATCTACAAAAACTGAGTGAACCGCAGCTTAGACTAGCACTCGAAGAGAGACTAGGGGTACTGGCTACTTTTGGAAATAATGCTCCGTTCATCGGGCTTTTCGGTACTGTTTTGGGTGTTATTCAAGCCTTTCACAAACTAGGGCAAAACAACGAATTTGTGATAAATTCTGTCATGAGCGGTATATCTGAGGCTCTTGTGGCTACGGCTATGGGGCTATTTGTTGCTATCCCGTGCGTGGTTGCGTACAACTATTTTGTCAGACGAACTAGACGGATTTTGATATTGCGAGAAATTGAGAGCGGTGAAAGCAAGTAGTTCTCAAGGTGAGGCTGAAATAGCTGAAATCAACATGACACCCTTTGTGGATATTGTACTTGTTTTGTTGATTATTTTTATGGCTACAGCGACTTTTGTGGCACAAGGCAAGATACCGCTCAAGCTTCCAAAAGCTTCCTCTCAGCTCGATAGACAGAGCAACTCCAGAGCGGTAACAATATCTATTACAAAAGATGGAAAAATCTACTATGAAGCTCTATTGGTTGGGTTTGGAGATTTGGAGCAAAAAATATCTGGAGACAGCACGGCAAAAGACAGGGGAGTGATTCTCCGTTCAGATGCAAAAGCAGAGTTTGAAAATGTCGTAAAAGTGATTGATATATGCAAAAAATATGATATTGACAAATTTGCAATCCAGACAAAGATGGGTGAGTAGATATGGAAGCTGGCAATAGAATCTTATTTTCAGTAACCTCTACAGCACTATTTCACTGCCTTTTGGCAATGCTTTTGCTGAATTTGCTCAATGAGCAGTTTGTGGAGATACCAAAAAGTCTCGAGATATATGTGACAGAGATTGGTGAGCAGATACAACAACAAGCGTCAAAAATAGAGTCAAAACAGATAAGGCAGACAGAAAAGTTGCCTCCTCAAATCGTACCAAAACCAGCGCAAACTATCGTAAAAACAAATCAGCCAATCGCGCTGACAAGTAGTGCTATCGCTACGCCAATCACCCAGCCATCAAAAACAGCGGTCGAAAATACAAGCATAGCCCAGCCAGTGAGTAAAAAAACAATTCAAACGCAGTCGTCTCAAAGTGAGCGAGCCGAAAGCACTCAAGTGGCGAAATATCTAGGTGGTGTTAGAGAGAAAATCCAGTCCGAGCTAAAGTATCCAATCCAAGCCAAGCGAGCTGGTTTGGAGGGTGAGACTACTGTTAGGTTTTGCATTATGCCAAATGGAGGCGTCAAAGAGTCGTCATTAGAAATAGTCAAATCAAGTGGTAACTCCATGCTTGATAAAAATGCTCTTGCCGCTGTTCTTGATGCTGTGCCGTTTGATGTTCCGCCGCAATCAAAAATGGAAATAGTCATTCCAGTGGTATTCAAAATCAACAAAGGATAAAAAATGTCAGAACAAAACTGTGGTTGCCATAACGAAAAAGTGGATATTCAAAATATCTCGTCGTTTGCCGCTTGTGGTCAAGGTCAATTTCACCCAGCTGGTGACGAAGTCAGGCACGCTGACGCCAAGATAGATTTTGTCTGTCCAGAAGTTCCATTTCCATCAAAGAGAATTTGTGCGATTGTCGGGGCGGACAAGATAAGAGAGATGGTTTTTTATCACCATACACTTCTTCGTAACAGTGTTGTTGGTGGACTATTTCCATCTGATGATGAGATGTTCAAGATGGGGACTGAGAAGACAGCGGAGTTTTTTATAGAAGCGCTAGGTGGTGGCGAGGTGTACACTCCAAAGCATGGTCATCCAGCTCTCAGAATGAGACATTTTCCGTTTACAATCGATGAGAACGCACGAGTGATTTGGCTGATGTCGTACAAAAAAACACTCAAAGATATAGA
This sequence comes from uncultured Campylobacteraceae bacterium, assembly GCA_964577355.1. Lineage (GTDB taxonomy): Bacteria > Campylobacterota > Campylobacteria > Campylobacterales > UBA6016 > CAZNYV01. The sequence goes on along the minus strand of CAZNYV010000064.1, from coordinate 6,712 downwards.
ATTTCCAAAAGAGCTGATTGAGGAGTTTTGGAACTGGATAGAGCCACTATCCATTCGCATGATAAATCGCAGAACAACAGCTCAACCACCACAAAGATACCATTTCAGCCATGTCAAATCGGAGTTTGGGCTGTGAGCTGATTGGTGATATGGCTGTGCATCAACAAATTTAACACAAAGGAAATATTATGAAAATCGCGTTTTATCTTTGGCTTACTTTTGTAAGTCTATTTGCTGGAGAAGCAAACTTTCCAAATGAACTTAACTCTTGGAAAAGCTTGTCGTATGTCGGTGCAGCCAAGAGCGTCAATGAATTGTCAAACGCTACACTTACGGTTGGTAAGGCGTCGTATGTAGGGCTGATAAATACACCAAAGATGCAATATGTGCTCAGACCAGTAAACGAGGGCGGAACTGTCAGTTATGGCGGTATCTTCAAAGTCGAAATCAAAGATAGTGGTGTCTACAGGATAGTCTTGGGCAATGCTTCTTGGATTGATTTGGTCAAAGATGGCAAGGCTGTATTGTCAGTAAAGCATCAAGGTGGACCTGAGGGCTCAGGCATACGAAAAATAGTTGATTATCCTCTTGAAGCTGGAGTATATACGCTACAACTCTCAGCTGGTGGAGATAGTGTTACGGCGATTCTTGTAACAAAAATCAAGTAATACAAGATGGTAGCTACAAATCTGGTTTGTAAAACCGTCCTTTTATTTTTTATTTCAGTGGTAGGGTTATATGCTCAAACGGCATCAGGAGATAAGCAGACTGGAGAAGCCTTAGTAGAGCTGGGTCGTCGTCTTTTTTATGATGCAGATTTATCTATCAATGGCACAATGTCGTGTGCAACATGTCATGAACAGAGACGGGCATTTACGGATGGTAATCGTGTCCACCCTGGGGCATTGGGTGACCCTGGCAAAAGAAACATTCCGACTCTTGCCAATGTAGGTATGTACAAAAATCTTACATGGGCACACAATGCTCTTAGTGGTCTTGCAGAACAATCAACGATGCCGATTAGAGGAACTGACCCGATAGAGATGGGGATGCATGGCGTAGAGGGCGAGATTGCTAAGCGGCTCGGTCAAAACGAATGCTATCAAAAGCTGTTTTTGATAGCATTTGGAGAAGAAAAAGGTGCTATCAATCTTAGTACTGTCACTCGTGCACTAGAGGGTTTCGAGAAGACGATGGTCTCGAATAATTCAATCTACGACCAAAAAATCCAAAGCCACAAACCTTTACCTTCAAAGGATGCAGAGGATGGTAAAAAGCTCTTTTTCAAGAGTGCCAAATGTAACAGTTGCCATAGCGCGCCACTTTTTAGTGATGACAATTTTCATAATGTTCAGTCAGAAACCAAAGCTGTAAGCTCTAGCTTTAAAGATTTTGGTCTCTCCGGTGTTACTGGTAATCCAAAAGACAAAAACTTTTTTCGCACCCCAAGTCTAAGAAATGTTGTTTTGACTGCACCATACTGGCATGATGGAAGCATCAAGACACTGTCGGAGGCGATTAGAAAACATAATCTGAAAACAAACCAAGCGTTGAGCGTCAAAGATATGGATAAAATCATCGTATTTTTACAAACGCTAACAGATGTATCATTTATCAACAATCCACAATTTGCCAAGCCTAATAAGGAGTGTGGCTACTAATATTTGTGGTGCTTAATAAAAATGATTAAATATTAAGCACCGTTTTTTAGTAACAATATCGTAATATATTAACATATATAACGATATATTTTAATAGAGATTTGATTGAAAAGTCTCTTTTTGACTATCGATATATTTAATTTTATATCACGAAACTTTTAAATAGGAGAAAGTATGAAAAAACAAATTTTGATTCTGGGGGCGATGTCCATCGTCGCTTCCTCACTTCTTGCTGAGACTTTTGAGCTTGGTAAGATAGAGGTTACGGGCAACAAGGATAGTGTTCAAACAGCTACTACGACAGTAATCGACTCTCAAACGATTCAAGACCAAGAGCGAAAAACATTGCCAGAGGCGCTCAGCCTGCTACCAGGTATCAATATACAAAACGGTGGAGTACGAAATGAGCAGATGATTATGATGCGTGGCTTCGATGTCAAGCATGCACCGTTGTTCATAGATGGTATTCCTGTTGCTGTGCCGTATGATGGATATGTTGACTTTAGTAGATTTACTACATTTGATCTTTCCGAAATCGAAGTTAGCAAGGGTTTGACATCTGTACTGATAGGACCAAATACTTTTGCTGGCGCTATAAATATGGTCACCAAAAAGCCTACAAAGGCGTTTGAAGGTGAAATGGGCGCAGGAGTTTTTAGTGGAAATGGTCGAGATGGCTATATCACATTCGGCTCAAATCAAGGTAAATATTATGTAATAGCTTCACTCTCTGGAATGAGCAGAGATAACTATCCACTTTCCAGCGATTTTCCATCAAACATCAGATATGAAGACGGCGGAGCTAGAAATAATTCATATGCAAAAGATATGAAAATAAACCTAAAAGCCGCATACACACCAAATATAACCGACGAGTATGCGTTCAACTATATCAAGCAAACAGCAGACAAGGGTGTGCCGCCGTATTCTGGTCCTTTTGATAGTGTTATCACAGATAATTCATATCTGCTGGCAAATCCTAGTTTGGGCAACAATACAAAAGGTGGCGGCACTGTTCACTTCTGGCAGTGGAACTACTGGGACAAAGAGAGCTATTATTTCCTATCAAAAACTGATTTTGACAAATGGTATGTGAAAACGAGATTATTTTATGACAAGTTTCAAAACTCTTTGGCTATGTATACTAATACCAACTACACGACATTGACCACAAGTGCTGCAAATCCTAGTTTTTATGATGATGATACAAAGGGCGGAAGTGTCGAAGCAGGATTGAAACTATCCAATCATGATAGCTTCAAGACTGCAATCCACTACAGATTGGACTCTCATAATGAAGGCGGAACAAGTACTACAACAGGTTTGCCTGCGACTAAATATGAAATGCAAGACAAGACCATATCTATAGGTGCTGAATATAAAAAACATTTGACGGACTCTTCTGTTTTGACACTTGGTGCGAGCTATGATAAAGAAGATGTCCAAAAAGCTGAAAATACAAATTTTGGCTCAACAAGCAACTATTATAGTACTGGTAGTAATGTTGCAAATCCAGTCTATAACTACACGAACACAAAAGAGTTTGCATATGGAAAATCTAGCTCTTTTAACCCTATGATAAAACTTGATACGAGCATAGATAGTTCGCTAAATCTATATGGTGGCGTCTCCAAAAAAAGTAGAATTCCGTCTATAAAAGATAGGTATTCATTCAAAATGGGCGCATATATTCCAAATCCTGATTTATCAGAAGAAAATACTGTAAATTATGAAATAGGCGGCGTAAAAAAGTTTTCAAATGCTTCGATAAAAGCGGCGTTGTTTTATGCAAAAGTTAGCGATTTTATACAGTCTCAATATTTACCGCTTTATTCAAAAACTTTTACTTCTGGACAGCAAACTGTATCAAACCAAACTCAACAACTCCAAAACATCGGAGAGGTTAGTCAGAGAGGCATAGAGGTAGAGGGTTCATATATTGTCAATGACACTTTGTCGTTTGATGCAAGTGCGAGCAGGATTTTGATGAGAAATGATAGTAATCCCGCCGTAAAAATAACAGATGTGCCAAAAGACAAAGTTGTACTAGCATCAAATTATAGCCCAATAGCTTCCTTGTCTTGGGTCAACTCTCTTGAGTTTGATTCTGAGAGATTGACATCATATGCCTTGTCAAATAGTAATGTTTATTATTCATCTGGAGTTGAGGTTGTATGGAATACAAAACTGATATATAAAGCTACAAAAGCACTATCTTGCGAGATAGGTATGAATAATGCTCTTGACAGAAACTACTATGTCAACTACGGCTACCCAGAAGCGGGTCGTGTGTATTATGGCAATGTTAGATACAAATTCTAGGGCTAGAAAATCTACTTTTTACACTTATTTTGCCTCGTCATTTCTCGCATCCGACAAAGGATGTGGGTGGGGGCGATGAGAACAAGAGTGAAAACAAAAAAGCCCGCTAGAACTTAATCTAGCGGGCTACCCAAGTTGGAGTGCTTGTAAAAAAATTTTGTTTTGTCAAAAACATAGAAGCTATTAGATGCCTTTGACGATTTGTTTATGCAATTGTGGTACAAAAACAAGCGTAGTATACAAAAAAATATAACGCTTGTCAAGACACAAAATCACACTTTTTGGATTTTTATTAAGTGGTAGTCAGGGTAAAAAGTTGAGTCTCCCGAATATGCGACTATTCGGAAGATGCTGGTCGGGTTATGCTACACCTAGAATGATACTAGAAGCTTTGATGATAGCAAAAACCGTATCGCCTTTTGCTAGTCCTAGCTCTACTTTTGCATCCTCTGTGACTATTGCTGTGATAACAATACCACCACTGGTTGCGACTTTGACCTCGCAGTTGACAGAACCATCGATGATTTCGCTGATTGTGCCTTTGATTTTGTTTCTAGCGCTGATAGCTGGAGCGCTCTCAGACTTGACGAGCAAGACGCTATGCGCTTTGACGATCGCGAATACATCGGAGCCGTTTTTGATTCCTAGGGACTCTACACCATTATTTGTGATGACAGAGACTATTTTTTCGCCGTTTGCTAGATTCATTATGACTTCGCTGTTGACAGCACCTTTTTTGACTTCTAGCACTTTACCTGCTAGTTGGTTTCTTGCGCTTGTTCTCATATCCTACTCCTCTGAGATGTGCCAAATTCTTTTATTGGCTTGATGGATTATTGCTGATAGCGTTATAAAATGTCAAGACCCAACGAGCGTGAAGCATAGTATATATATTTATATAACGGTTTGTTAGTCTTCATAATGTACAATCTCAAAAATATTATAAAAATAAAAGGCTATGGATGTTTTACTTCTCAGGGCACGAGATTGACAATTTTATCAATGAAGATTTGCCGTATTTTGATTTGACTACCAATCTGGCTGGACTCAAAGGGCGAAAAATTGAGCTCAGTTTTGTGAGTAGGGATGAGGGCGTACTGTCTAGCACGGAAGAGGCTACAAAAGTGTTTCAAAAATTAGGTTGCGACACTATTGGCTCCAAGAGTTCGTCTGAGCGTGTGAGCATCGGTGATACCATACTAAGCGTCGTCGGTAGCGCAGAAGATGTGCTCTCAGGCTGGAAAGCTGCTCAAAATATCCTTGAATATGCGAGCGGTATCGCTACACTTACAGACAAAGTTGTCAGATTGGCAAAAAGTGTAAATCCAAATACCCAAGTCGTAGCTACTAGAAAAACAATGCCTGGAGCCAAAAAACTCCTAATAAAAGCGATAGTCTCTGGTGGGGCAATGCCACATAGGTTGGGACTCTCGGAGAGCGTGCTGTTTTTTGCGCAACATATTGAGCTCATGGGTGGATGGCAGCAGTTTGTGGCACATTTTGAGGAAATCAAATCAAAAACAGGTGAAAAAAAGATAATCATCGAAGTGGAGGATTTGCAAGGTGCGCTTGATGCTGTTTTGGTCGGTGCGGATATTGTACAGATAGACAAAGTCAAACCATGTGAGGCTGTCAAAATAATCGAACAGATAAAAAAACAAAACCGAAGCATACTCGTCTCCATAGCTGGCGGAATCAATTTTGGCAATGTGTCTGACTATGCTGCAACTGGTGCAGATATATTGGTGACATCCGCGCTCTATCACGCGAAGCCACTAGACATTACGACAAAAATTAGACTTTCGGAATAGTATATGTACTATAAATTTTTATATAACGACTCGACTTGACATCCGTTATATAAAACAGTATATTTCGAAAAAGAAATATAAAAGGGCAAATGATGAAATTAGAGGGTAGGGTTTGGCTCAAAGAGGGCGACAAGAGCTTTTTGGGAAGCGGACGAATCGAACTACTAGATAGAATATCCAGAACTGGCTCGATAGCAAAAGCCGCAAAAGATATGGGTATGAGCTATAAGTCCGCATGGGACGCTGTTGACGCTATGAACAATCTCTCCGACATACCTCTCGTCGAGCGAAGCACAGGCGGCAAAAACGGTGGAGGTACTACGCTGACGCCAAAAGGGGTTGAGATTGTTGAGGTTTTCAAAGCTTTGGAGAAGAAATACGAAACATTTCTAAACTCTATCGCCAAGGATGCGGATAGCTTTGATGCTTTATACAAAAATATACGGAGAATCAACATGAAAACAAGTGCTAGAAATCAACTATTCGGAAAGATAACCAAGATACACAAAGGTGCGATAAACGCTGAAGTAGAGCTGGACATCGGTGGAGGCAACAGTATTGTCTCTGTTATCACAAATGATTCTGTTGATTCACTGGGGTTTGAGCTGGGAGAGGAGGCATACGCGATAGTCAAGGCAAGCTGGATAATCCTAGCAAAAGAAAAACCAAAAAAGATAAGTGCGAGAAATATACTCGAAGGTGTGGTAAAAGCTGTTATTCCAGGCGCGGTAAATAGTGAAATCAAGATAGAGGTCGGCGATAAGACTTTAGCAAGCGTCATCACAAATGACGCAGTAGAGGATTTGAAGCCCGTTGAAGGCGATACGATATTTGTAATATTCAAAGCATCGAATGTAATATTAGGAGCTTAAAATGATAAAAAAATTATTAGTGGGATTGTTGGTAGCAAAAAGTCTG
>CAZNYV010000063.1:0-11977 GCA_964577355.1 uncultured Campylobacteraceae bacterium | reverse complement strand
GACTAAAGGTGTCCTCTGAAGAATACTTGTCCATAGTCTGTTTGATTTCGCTTTCCGAATGCAAGCTTGTTGCATCAAACACACCTTTGACCGAAGTAACATTTTCATTACTACATGTTTTTAACGGCATAGTAAAGAAGAATTTACTGCCTTTGCCATATTCGCTTTTTACCCATATGGCACCACCCATCAAATTTACAATCTGCTTGCTAATAGTAAGCCCAAGCCCTGTCCCTCCGTATTTTCTAGTCGTAGATGTGTCCGCTTGCTCAAACGCCGCAAAAAGCTTGCCAAGTTGTTCGTCATGCATGCCAATTCCAGTATCTTCGACTGTAAATAGAATTTCGTCATGACTCGCAGTCTCTAGTTTGCTAGCAGAGATATTAATGCTACCATTTTCTGTGAATTTAATAGCGTTTCCTATTAGATTATTGAGTACTTGAGAAAGTCTAAATGAGTCTCCTTGTAATTCATTTGGAATATTTGGGTCTATATCTGTAGATATTTCAACACCTTTTTCGTGCGCTTTCTGCCCAAATAAGCCAGTCGAGTTCATAATCACCTGATCTAATAAAAAGTCTCTGTCCTCAAGAGTTAGTTTTCCAGCTTCTATTTTTGAATAGTCTAAAATATCATTGAGAATATTTAGTAGGACATATGACGAGTCGTTTATTTTTTCCAAGTAGTTTCTCTGTGCTGACGACATCTCAAAGTCAAGTGCAAGTCTTGTTAGACCTATAATACCATTCATAGGAGTTCTTATCTCATGACTCATATTTGCCAAAAACTCACTTTTTGACCTATTGGCTTCCTCTGCTGCTTTTATTGCACTACTTAGTTTATCTTCATATAGTCTCTGCTCTGTAATATCGATATTCGTACCTATCATAGCTACTTTTTCGCCATATTTGTCAAACTGACAGATACCAGATGCCTTGATATATTTAATCTCATCCGCACCAGTAACAATCCTAAATACAGTATCAAACTTTCCGTCAAATGTGGCGGCGCGCTCCACCTCAGACTCCGCCCTGCTCTTGTCATCCGGATGAAGAGCCTCACTCCATATTGTATACTGATTCTCCACGATGCCAGAGTTTTCCACCCCATAAATCACATACATCTGCTCATTCCAAGTCAGAGTATTTGAAGCAAAATTCCAAGTCCAAATGCCAATATCAGCAGATTTTGCAGCAATCTCTAGCTTCAAAGCATCGAGCTTAACGCGCTCGTTGATTGCGTTTTGTTCTGTGACATCTTTTGCACTAACTATAATCCTTTTTTTATCAGGCATAAGAGTGATTGTCATATTTACCATAACTCGCTTGCCATTTTTGGCGATATACGCTTTCTCAACATTTCGCAAGAAACCATCTCGAATCACAGTCACAATGATTTTTTTGGCATACTCTCTGTCTTCCGGTGCTGTTATGTCGATACTTGTTTTTGTCAGCAACTCATCTTTTGTAAAACCTGTCATTTCGAGATAGGCGTCATTAAAATCCAAAAATTTTGACTCCAAGTCAAGTATTGCGACACCATCTTTTGATGTCCCAAAAATTGTTTCAAACTCCTCTTTTTGTCTCGAAAGAAGCTTCTCAAGACTCTTCTGCTCGGTTATGTCTCTTGCTGACGCATATATGTATTTTGTATTTTTGATGTCAATTAGTACAGCAACCACCCCAGCATCATATATCGAACCGTCCTTTCTTCTATGTTTGGTTTCGAAACTGATTAGGTTTTCATCTACGGATGCCAATAAAGCTGGTAGCTCTTCCCTTGGAACCATCACATCCCAATCATAAACTGTTAGATTCTTCATCTCTTCATCTGTATAACCGAGCAACTCAGCTGTCTGCCTACTATATTCGACAAGCCCGCCATTCATATCTATGATAAATATAGCATCCGCAGAATAGTTCATTATCGTTTTATATCTATCTTTTAATACGCCGACCGCTTGGTTCACTGCCTCAAGCTCACTTGATTTTTGCAGCAACATCTCGTTTGTCTTTTTAATCTCTTCGTATATTGTATAGCGCTCAGTAATATCCCTAGTAATACCTAGTAGCATTTTTACCATCAAATTTTGCAGGAACAGATGTTGTATCCAGCCATAATCGCTTACCTTTTAAGCTTGTTGTTTCAAATATTATGTTCTTTTTGTTGCCAGCCAACACTTGCTTGCACATATCAGAGAATTCATCCCTGTATTCTGGATTGACTATATTTAATACGCTTTTACCAAATATTTCATCGGCGCTTGCATCTATCATATCTAGACCAGCTTGATTCATATATATCAAGTTTCCATACTCATCTATTATCTTGACGCACTCAGGCTCAGCCTCAATCATGGCTTCAACAAGAGATTTGTTTTCTTTGGATATTGCTACTTGCTGCTGCAGCTTTTCCTTGTTGTACCAATGGTACAGTCCAATAAGTGAAATGTATGCAAAGACAAGCATTATCATGGTAATGATTAATGCAAAATACAACTCTTTTTGTAGTGACTTCAGGTCATTGTTTTTTTCATAAAATACAATATATCCAATCTTTTTGCCATAAAAATCCAAAAATGGTTTCACAACAACAGTATATGCAGTATCACTATTCAAGCCATAGTGATAATAATAACCATCTTTTGTGACATTCCCCTGTGTGAACTCAAAGTCTTTGAGTAATCTACCTATTAGATCGAGTTCTGCTTGAGAGTATATGCTTCCATTGTGATATAGATTTTCAGAAGTAAAAAAACTTTTTTGTTGAAATTGCACACTCTTTTTATCTGTAATTGTATTGCTTAACGCCAAATAGACACCAACACCAAAGTTCTTTCTTATTGAGTTGTTTATCTGGGATTCTGCTATGCCAAGCTCAACACTTCCTACAAATTTATTATTCGCAAAGACTGGGTAAACATACCTATATGCATTAAAAAATCGCCCTCGTTCAAACCCAAATACACTTTTGTGTTTTTCTTGGCACTCTCTCAATAGATACCTAAAAGGTATTACATTGTCACCATATTCTGTTGGTTTCTGAAATCGAGCCACCACATCACCATTAGCATTTTGAAACTGTAGAATATTGAGTGAAATTGATTGATTATCTTTGTATACAGTTTTGAAACTTGACAAAAGTTCGTCATGAGAAGATTTTATTTTTGACTTATCGATTGAGTCTATAAGAATTTTTGTCAGTTTTGGATTGGCAAGTATCTGTTTGGCTATCACTTCTGAGGTTGTTTTGTATGATTCAACTGTAGCATTGTAGAAACCAGTATGGCTCTCAACTGTATGATGCAGTCTTTTTTCAATTCTAGCTTTGTAGTAACTATTTACTGCACATTCAACCAAGACAATAGAAAATAGTACAAACAAAACCACCAGCTTGGCTTTTGAACTAGACCTAAAAAGCATCCTTATACGGTCAATCATTTAAGAGCCCTTCTTTGTGAATTATGTGGCTATGCCCAAGATAAAGTAGCCGGCTAATGCTTAGCAATCAGGTAACCCTCCCCATAGCGACTTTCAATAATATTATGTTCTATTTTTACCCTAATTTTTTTGACCAAGGCTTTTACATTGTCTGCACTTATCTCTCTATCATCAAAAATATCATCGCCCCAAACAGTATTTATTATTTCATCAAAAGTACACAGGTAGCCACGCTTTAAAATCAAAAGGGACAGCAACTCTCTCTCTTTTTTTGTAAACATAATTTCTGTTTCATCAGCAAAAAATGTCTCTTTTGCCGTATTCCAAACATAGTTGTGCCCAAGGCTGACTAGACCCTCTTCTACTTTTTGAAATTTTCTCCGCGCCTCAAGCTGTGTGACCGCCTCTACTAGAACATCATTTATATCAGATAAGTTGACGGGTTTTATAATATATCCAGTCAACCCTAGTCTGACAGCTTTTAGTAGCTTATCCGTATCAGAGTGCGCCGACATAACAATTATTCTGACAAAACTATCATGCTCTCTGATTTCTCGAATAGCCTCCAGTCCATCCATGACAGGCATTACAATGTCTGAGATGATAATATCTGGGGATGAAGTTTTATATATATTGAGCAGCTCTTTTCCATTTCTGGCTATATATACATTTGCAAAAAACTGCCCTAGATACTTGACCACTATGTCACAAGTACCTTGCTCATCTTCAGCTACCAAAACAGTGTACCTTGAAAATTTTTGCTTCATTTTTCTTGAACCTATTGATTCTTTTTACGAATGTTACAATTTTTTGGCATAAAAGCAAAAAAAGTTACTTTTGCATCACTTTCTTCTTATAGAATTCTCCAAAATAAATTAGAGCAGGGATTTAAAATGTCAAAAACAGTCTTGGTTGTCGATGACTCATCCATGATGAGACTAGCATTACGAAGTGCATTACAAGAAGCTGGCTACGAGGTCATGGAAGCTGTGCATGGTCATGACGCACTTGCAAAGCTGGAATTAAAACAAAAAATCAGCCTAATAATATGCGATGTCAATATGCCAGAGATGGATGGATTGACTTTTGTGAGAACTTTTCGAGCAATTCCAGAGTATCAATATATTCCAGTGTTGATGCTAACAACCGAGAACTCTCAAGAGCGCAAAGAAGAAGGCAAAGCTGCAGGCGTGAGAGCTTGGATGGTTAAACCATTCAATAAAGACATGCTAATAAATGCCGTATCTAAGCTAGCGGCAGCCTAAGGTTTACAATGATTATCAAAGACGGTAACAATATTATAATAAACGCTCCGCAAGAACTAACCATAAGAACCGTGAAAGAGTTTGCGAGCGAACTAATTGGAACCATGCCAGATGAATACGAAGGCATACTGGCAAATCTTATAGGTACTACCGAGATAGATAGTGCAGGACTTCAGCTATTAATATCTATAAAAAACGAGTCTACACAAAAATCAAAAAACTTCAATGTAGTTGGCATGTCAACAGAGGTAGATGAGATAGTTTCTCTTTACGGTCTTGGTAACTTTTTTTAGTATAAAGGGTATAGATGTTTTTTTCTGATGAACAACTTCAAGAAGCAATAGCGGAATTCAAAGAAGAATCCATAGAACTTCTAAACGGCATGGAGACGGCTCTCTTGGAAATTCAAGAGTACGGCATGGGTGGTGATCGAATAAATGCCGTATTCAGAGCTGCTCACACACTAAAAGGCTCCGGTGGAATGCTCAAGCTAACTCACTTGGTAGAATTTACACATATCGCAGAGAATCTACTCGATGATGTTAGAAATGACAAACTACAAATTACAGACGAAATGATAAGTGTTCTGCTCAAATGCAAAGACCATATGCAGAATCTCGTTTTGTTCTATGCAACAAACTCCAATGGAGAGCCAGATACAACGCTTAAGACGGTCAGTTCTTTTTTGATGCAAGAGCTACAAAAATTTCACGGCATAGATAGCAGTGCAGCATCTGCACAAAATGCATCTCAAGATTATGCATTACTAACGGCACAGGGCTGGGACATAGATATTGTATTTGGAAAAGAGATATTCCAAAGTGGCATGGAGCCTTCGCACTTCATCAGATTTTTGTCGACACTAGGCGAGATAGAGTCTGTATCTCTTGATACCAATAAAATAGAGTCATTGTCATTTATAAATCCAGTAAACTGTTATCTTGTAGCACATATCAAACTACAAACAGCAGCAAGCAGAGAAAAAGTTGTTGAAGTTTTTGATTTTATACAAGACGATATAGAGCTCAGTCTCACAGCTTGGGATGATAGCGCAAAGGAAGAGATTGACACCTCGGTTGTGAGTGCAAACACCGCCGCTCCAAAAGCAAATATTGCAGCACAAAACGGCAATGAAGAAGTTATAACCTCTGTTGTTTCCAGTACTCTAAGGGTAGATAGCGATAAAGTTGACACCCTCATCAATCTCATAGGCGAGATGGTTATTGCAAACGCAAATGTTGTACAGAAATCCACCGCTCTGAACAACGATGACCTCATAGAATCAGTCTCTATTGTATCTCATATGCTAGAAGAGATTCGAGATAGCGCTATGAAAATCAGAATGGTTCAGATAGGAGAAACATTCAACAAGTTCAAAAGAATCGTTCACGATGTCAGCAAAAAGCTAGATAAAGATGTTGAGCTAGTAATCAGTGGCGGCGAAACAGAGATGGACAAAACAATAGTCGAAAAAATCAGCGACCCTCTTGTTCATATCGTCAGAAACGCAATGGATCACGGACTAGAAAACAACGAAGACAGACTAAGGGCAAACAAAAAACCAAAAGGTCGTCTCTCACTAAACGCATTTCATGACGCAGGAATGATAGCAATAGAGATTTCAGATGACGGCAGAGGTATAGACGAGTCCAAAATATTTGCAAAAGCCGTTCAAAAAGGTATTGCAGACCCTAACGCCAAATTATCTCAAAAAGAGATTTTCAACCTTTTGTTTGAACCAGGTTTTTCAACAGCAGAACAAGTAACAGAGCTCTCAGGCAGAGGCGTAGGAATGGATGTCGTCAAAAGAAACATCCAAGCCCTCAGAGGAACAATAGACATAAATAGCACACTTGGCAAGGGAAGTATTTTCACCATTAGACTGCCCTTAACCCTAGCTATTATCGATGGATTCTTGGTCAGGGTAGGCAAAACCCACTATGTGATTCCACTAGAAATGGTGCTTGAGTGTGTAGAACTACCAGCAAACAACAACAGGCTTATGAGCGGCAACGACTATATAAATCTCAGGGGCGTCATCCTGCCGACACTTAGCCTGAGAAACTTTTTCAAAGAATCTGGCGAGAGAGATAGTGAGCATCAAGACAATGTTGTGGTAGTACAAAGTGGCGATCGCAAATTTGGTCTTATAGTAGAAGAGCTCTTGGGTGAATTCCAAACTGTTATAAAACCACTTGGCAAGATATTTAGGGGTGTCAAAGGCGTAGGAGGTTCAAGTATTCTTGGGAGTGGTGAAGTCGCGTTGATAGTCGATGTACCTATCCTAATAAACACGATAGTCTCACTACAAACCCATGCAGAGAAAGGATAGATATATATGCAAAAATTACTAACACTGTGTACAAAAACAAAAACAATAAAAAGGAGTTCAAATGGAAATCAATTTTGAAAAATACGGACTAAAAGCCCATGAAATCGAATCCGCACTAGAAAAAGGTGCTAAATTTGATGCCTTATTGGCTGACTACGAAGCGCTAAAGCAACAAGGAAAGTTTAAACAGATAACTTAGTCTTCTACGGCAATGATTACCCACTCCAATAGTGATGGTGTATTGGAATACATATCACCAGCATGTAGGGATTTTTTACAAAAACTAGGTGGATACAGCCTAAATGTAAATGGTTTAATAGGTCAAAAGCTGACGAACTTTATAAGCGAACCAGCCGCAGCAGAAAAACTAAAGCAGGCTGCTATCACTGGAGGTGTTGTGGAGTTTACATTTGCAAACCATATTATCCAGCTACAAGCAAAGCCAGCAATAGATGAAAAAGGTAACCATATCGGAAGAGTTAGCGTCTGGAATGATGTTACTGATGAGAGAAATGCAATAAAAAATATTGCAACCTCACTCATGTCCCTAGAGGATGGCAATTTCAAGGCTAGGGTAACAGAAAATTTTGAAAATGAAACCTTTACGGCAATCAAAAACGCAGTAAATGCTTTTGCGAACTCTTTTGAGTCGCTGATAACAGATATGAATGAGATGTCAAAACAACATGAGCTGGGTGATATCGATATTGTAATACCAACAGAAAAATACAAAAATGACTTTAAAACTGTTGCTCAAGGCATCAACGATATGGTCAATGGACACATTGCTGTTAAAAAGCTCGCAATGTCTGTCATCGCTGAATTTGCTAATGGTAACTTCGAAGCCCCACTAGATCAACTACCTGGTAAAAAGAAATTTATCAACGATACTATGGAAGAACTAAGAAGAAACCTCAAAAATGTAGAAAAAGAAACATTACTACTAATAGAGGGAGCTAGAAATGGTGAACTTACAAAAAGAGCAGATGCTAGTCAGTTTCAAGGTGGGTGGAACAATATTGTCGGCGGCGTAAACAATATGCTAGACATCATCTACGCTGCAGTTGTAACTGACGGTGTTGGTGCTCTTGTAAGACTTGCAGATGGTAACTTCAAACAACTAATCACTACAGAGTACAAAAACGACTATGATGTATTCAAAAAAGCTGTAAATGATGTAATGACTGCTCTTGATACAATGAGTAAAGAGACTGGTGACCTTATCCAAAACGCTACCGATGGAAAACTAACATATAGAGCAAATGCTGAAATATTCAAAGGTGGATACAAAGATGTTGTCGGCGGCGTAAACAACATGCTAGACATCATCTACGCTGCAGTTGTAACTGACGGTGTTGGTGCTCTTCTTAAACTGGCTCAATGTGATTTCAAAACAAGGATCACGACTGAGTACAAAAATGACTATGATGTATTCAAGCAAGCAGTTAACGCTCTAGCAGAAGCAGCCAATAATGTCGTCGACGACTTAAACGACAAAATGTCAAGAATGGCAGACGGAGATCTATCATCAAGAGTAACAAATGAGTATATTGGAGATTTCCAAGCTATCAAAACATCTTTCAATACCACAGTAGAACAGTTGCAAGATATAGTAATTGAAGTAAAAGGCGCAGGCGTGCAAATAGCGGGCGCTAGTGAACAGGTAAGCTCTACAGCACAAAGCCTGTCAAATGGTGCGACTGAGATGGCTAGTAACCTCGAAGAGACAACAAGTGCAATAGAAGAGATGACAGGAAGTATAAATCAGAATGCTCAAAATGCGAGAACGACCGACGACATCGCAACCAAAGCAAGTAGTATGGCAGAAGAAGGTGGTCAGGCGGTAAACCAAACCGTTGAAGCTATGAAAGAAATTGCAGCAAAAATTGGCATCATAGGAGATATAGCCAACCAAACAAACCTATTGGCACTAAATGCAGCTATCGAAGCGGCAAGAGCTGGTAAGCACGGTAAAGGCTTTGCAGTTGTTGCGGCAGAGGTTAGAAAACTTGCAGTCAGAAGCCAAACAGCAGCATCAGAAATCAGAACTATCACTGCAACCAGCGTACAAATATCTGAAAAAGCTGGTGGACTATTAAAAGAAATCGTCCCACAAATCAAAAAAACAGCGGAGCTAATCCAAGAAATAGCAGCAGCTAGCGCAGAACAAGATAGCGGTATCAGTCAAATAAACAGCGCAATGTCTCAGCTAGATCAAGTAACACAACAAAATGCTGCTGGAAGCGAACAGTTAGCTAGTGCGTCTGAAGAGATGAGCGCACAAGCACAACAACTAATTCAAACTATGGAATTTTTTAGAGTTGAAGAAGTGAACACCCAAAGGGGACATCGTAGGGATAATGTACAAAGCTCGCAAAGAGTGGCAACAAAACAACCTCAAATCCAAAGCAGAGGCATTCAAAGCAACACCAATGGCTTTGCAAAAGCTATTAGCATAGACAAGCATGGCTTTGAAAAGTTCTAGCATTTTCATAGAGAGTTTTAAAAGGATGTGGAATGCATGACGACCTAGATATGATTGAAGGCGCGATAAGTGAAGAATATCAACACTTGACATTTATTGTCAACAATGAGACTTTTGCCATAGCAGTACTTGATATAAAAGAAATCATTGAATATACAACAATCACCAGAGTGCCACAAATGTGTGATTTTATCGCTGGGGTTACAAATGTTAGAGGCAAGGTCATACCAGTTGTTGACCTCTCTAGCAGATTTGGATTTATCAAGACCGGTCAAGAAAATGTCACTTGCATTATCGTGGAAACATCCGAGGATGGAGAAAAGTTTGAGATAGGTCTAATGGTTGATGCCGTCGATCAAGTCTATCCAATAATGCCAGAAGACAGAGAGGAGTCTCCAGACTTTGGGGCAAGAATAAGAAGAGATTTTATAAGCCACATGGCAAAGATTTCCAATGGTTTTGTTTCGGTTCTCAATATATCTAAGATTCTTAGTGTGGACGAACTGTCACAAAACTGTTTTACCTATGAAATAGAACTAGGACAAAATAGTGGAAAATAATACTAACGACACAGCGATAGATTTACAACACTACGAAGATGACGATGATGACATCATAGGGCTAATAACAAGTAGTGCTGATGCTAGCGGGCAGTATGTTATCTTTAGAAATGGTGGCGATAAACTATACGCAATAAATGTAGCAAAAATAGAAGAGTTGGTTGCTATAAACGAGATTGTCTTGACAGAGAATTCTGAGAAACACTCTCTGATTTCTGGTGTATCGAAAATTAGAGGGAACATTATTCCTATAATCAATTTTGACAGATGGCTCGGAACCGAATATGACAACAGTATCTATGAACTAGTTATGATTTGCAATTATGGAGGCGAAAGACTGGGCCTTACAATAAAAAATGTTCTAGGAATCTTAAGTATTGATAGCCAAAAACTCTTGGATAATTCTGAAAAAGATCCGAAAACGAGTTTTATTACGGAAATTACTCTTGGTGGCATAAATGGTCTTTGCCTCATTTTTGACTCAGACAGACTACTAATGGAAGCATTTCCAAAAATAGAAAGTGAAGAAATGTCAAAAGCTAGCAGCTTAAATCTCGACAGACACATATGTGGCAAACTACTCTCCGCTGAAGATAGTGGAGTTATAAGAAGCGCACTTACAACCGTATACAAACAGTTGGGAGTGGATTTTGAGGTTTTCAAAGATGGCTCACTCCTTTTGGCAAGACTAAAAGAGCTGAACCCAGACGATGTTTCCATAATAGTCACGGATTTGGAAATGCCAGTAATGGACGGTGTCAAAATGATTGAGGCAATAAAAGATGATGTCTTGTATGCGGAGATACCTATTGTTGTTAATACCAATATGGCAAACGAAAGTGTATCGAGCAAATGCTACAACCTTGGAATAGACCATATAATTTCCAAACTAGATGTAGAAGAACTAAAAAATGCAATCAAAAAATTTGCGCGATAAATACAGATGTCAACCAAACTAACAGACAAAGAGTTTCAACTTTTCAAAGATTTTATACACAAAGTCTCTGGAATATTGATGAAACAAGAAAAAAAAGTTCTAGTTGAGAGCAGACTAGCCAAGCGGCTTAGGCACTATGATTGCGATAGTTACAAAGAGTACTATGACATCTTGATAAATGATATGGCTGAGCAACAAACTTTTATAGACATTATCACGACAAATGAGACAAGTTTTTTTAGAGAGATGCACCATTTTGAATTTCTAAAAAATCAAGTATTACCAAGCAAAACTTCTCCTGTCAGGATTTGGAGTGCGGCTTGTAGTATCGGGGCTGAGGCATATAGCACGGCAATGGTTTGCGATGATACATTGGCATCAAAAAATATAAAATTTGAGATTCTTTGTAGCGACATCAATGCCGATGTGTTGAATACTGCACAAAAAGGTCTGTATCCAATAAAATTTGCCAGTCAAATACCACAAAACTATCTAAAGAAATATTGTCTAAAAGGCAGGGATAGCTATACAGGTAGCTTTTTGATAAATGATACTCTCAAAAACAACTTCTTATTCAAAAGGGTGAACCTCCTAGAGCAAGTCAGCTCAGATTTTGGTGAGTTTGATGTGATTTTTTTGAGAAATATGCTCATCTATTTTGATACACCAGAAAAAAAGATGATAGTAGAAAATGTCGCATCAAGGCTCAAAAAAGGTGGCTATTTGCTTCTGGGGCATTCTGAAAGTTTATTCAACATAACAAACTGCGTGTCACAGTTGAAACCGACAATATACACAAAACAATAAATAGGAGTTAGATATGACAAAAAAAGTTGCGTTTCTTGATGATAGCAAAGCGATATTAAAAACTATTTCTTATGGCATAACAGAACTTGTGAATAGCCAAACAATAACAGTTCAGACCTTTGATGATAGTGAACTATTTGCCAGCGGACTA
>CAZNYV010000062.1:0-12061 GCA_964577355.1 uncultured Campylobacteraceae bacterium | reverse complement strand
ACAAATCACCACACTACTCATAGAGGGGCTAAACGACTCCGATGCTGAAATAACCAGCATAGCAAGATTTATAGCTGGAATCGACAAAAATATACCGCTACATCTGAGCGCATTTCATCCGACATACAAGATGCTAAATCGTCCGCCGACAAGTGCAAAAACCCTTTTGAGAGCCTACGAAATAGCTATCAATGAGGGGCTCAAATATGTATATCTAGGCAATGTCGATGATGTCGACAAACTAAATACATACTGTCCAAAATGCGAGCAAGTCGTCATCAAGCGAAGTGGGAGACTGGGCGAACAGTCACAAAATCTGCTCGACGATGGGTATTGCACCATTTGTGGATATGAGATAAAAGGAGTGTGGAAGTGAGACGATTATTGTTGGTTGTAGTGATTTTTGCGCCACTGGTCGTATTTATCAACAAGATAATCCTGCCATATATGAATCCAAATCCAAACAGCACAGAAAACATGCTCAAAAACACACAAAAACTCTATGGAGCCAAATGCGCCTCTTGCCACGGAGCGAACGGGGAAGGTATGGCTGGCTATCCAGCAATCAACAACCCTAGCTCATCCCAAGTCATCTTACAAAAACTACTCAAGCATCCAAACGGCGCTCTAGGACAAAACACCGGACTGCAAATGCGAGCCGACCTCTCAAATCTCAGCACAACAGAACTAGACAGCATCTCACAACTAGTGTGTAGTTTTGGTACAAAGCAACCAAACCCTTAGGACATCATACCGTCATTCCATACCCTCCGCCGTCATTCCCAGCTTGACTGGGAATCCATAAAACTATAGACTCCCGTTTTCACGAGAGTGACGAACAATTTGTCATTCCCAGTGCCTCACCCGTCATTCCCGACTTGATCGGGAATCCATGATTCCAAAAGACAATGGATTCCGCATCAAGTGCAGAATGACAAGTGCGACGAAGCACCACCAGAACTTGCAACTTTCCCACCACCTATTATTCAGATTTTTTGGTTATTATCATCAAAACAAAAAATCTGGAGAAACTTATGCAAAATATCACCGATACCATCACCAAAAGTTCTGCCACCGAGAGAGAGAGAGAGAGTAAACACTAGAGCATCCAAGCTCACCATATCCATCATCGCCTCCACTCTTCTCATCTCTACACACCTAGTATCATCCGACACACCGACCAAATCCCCTGACACCAACACGACAGCATCATTTGGCGATTCCAAGATAACTACGAGCACCAGCGGTATCAGCCTCATCAAGAGTGACAAAGAGTCATCTCAGAGCCTAAATATATTACCAAGTGCAAACGGTATGAATTCCAAATACTCCTTCACCCAAAACGGCTACTACCAGATAGATATAGGCACATTTTATGAGTCCAACAAAGCCAAAAACGACACAGTCCTAGACGCCTCATACAGAGTACTATACGCTGGGGCATCTATGGGTACATATATAGGTGTCACCAAAGGTAGCAATCTAGAGAAATTCATCCTATCCCAAGGCTTCGCCCTAGAGGGTGGTAGATTCAAACTCTCAGCTGCACTACTACAGAGGCTCACAGAGCTAGATTTCTCCGAGTACTCCAAAACATACAAAGAAAAACTATCCCAAAAGTCACTAGGAGCTGAATACTCAAAAGTCATGAGCGACAAACTCCTAAACGAGATAAAAACCTCCATCACATACTACTCACTAGACGGCAAACAGCTAGGCACCATATCTGATGTCATCATCGACAATGCCACACTATATGACTGGACTAGAGTGAGTGGCGGATATAGAGGAGGCAAAAAGATACTAGCAGAGGTGGGAGCGGTATTTAGACTAAACGACTCCATAAGAGCGACACTGACAGCTGGGGTTGACCGGCTCACTTATGAAGCGATGTATGATGTGAGTAGCCAGAGTAGCACCAAACTAGCAGGCTCAGCATCTATCCTATATCGTATCAACGACTACCACCAGATAGAAGCCTCAGCCAATAGCCAAAACTCTATGCGAAATATAGGAGCCAAATACTCTCATGATTTCGGCAATGCCTTTGGCGGTTATATCTCACTCATGAAACTCTACCGCCAGTACGCTCCAGATGATACCCAGTATAGATTTGGGCTAAACTATACATTTGGCGGTGATGACAATAGACATACTCGTCTAGCTCCACTGTTCGCCTCCGTAGCTCCAAAGGCGACTATGAGCCTAGCAGAACTCACCCCTATAGCCAGTATCAACTCTGACAATTTCGCCATCTCTCCAAAAAAGACCATATACAGCGAACACATGGCTAGAGTGAACAAAACCGTCCTAGGTGCGGGAGATGGTATCACTGTAGCAAGTGACGGCACTCTCTCCAATATATACTTTGACAATGGCGGATTTACCGTCACGAGTGTAGATAATGCCAATGACTCCACATATCTACCATATCTAGGCATAGTAGGTGGCAAACTAGCCGTGATAAATATATCTGCCCTCAATACACATATGGCAAGTCAGGGGCTAACAACAGGTCAGACCAAGACTCTAAATGTATCCGTATCGGATAGTAGCGGTACAGGTATATCGCTATATAGTATCACCATCACCAAGGGTTCTGTACAGATAGGTGCTAGTGTACAAAAAGCCTACAATGCTACGACGGTACAAAGAGCAGCGTTCTTGGCTGGGACTATGACTATTGCTCAGGTCAATAGTGCGAATGGCAGCTCAAACCATGCTCCAACGGCGAGTGATTTCACTTACAGTACAGCAGTAGCCCACTCAGCACAGACCTTTAGCTGGCTTACACTCTCATCCGCCGCAGACTCCGATGGTGACACTATGAGTGCTACTGTGCAGACTCAAGGCTCCAAAGGCACAGCAGTAGTGAGCAGCAATAACATCACATATACCCCTACTGCCAACAAATCGGGAAGCGACACGGTAGTAGTGAGGATAAGTGACGGCAACGGAGGGACGAAGGACATTACGGTGACACTAAATAGCATAGACACCACTATAGCCGTCAAGACTGGCAATATCGTCACCGACTACGCTACGGGACTGCAGTGGATGGACGCCGCATATACATCGGGTGAGGCGGCAGCGTATAGTGCAAACACAGAAGCTGGATATGTGAAGTCTTGGGGAAATGCCGGCTCGTACTGCTCTGCTCTCACACTAGACGGTGTGAGCGGCTGGAGACTGCCTGCACTCACAGAGCTAGAGGGGATAGTGGACACAGGCAACTCTCCTACTATCAAGAGCGGCTTTGCCAACACTGCGTCCGGAGCTTACTGGTCGTCCACCGAGTATGACTCCAGCTATGCGTGGGTTGTCGGCTTTTACGACGGCGGTAGCTACTGGGGCGGCTATAAGTCCGGGAGCAATTATATTCGTTGTGTGAAGTAGGGGTGCAAAATGCTGTCATTCCCAGCTCGACTGGGAATCCATAAATTCCAAAGGCAATAGATACCCGTGTCAAGCACGGGTATGACGATAGGTTATAGAGACGATGGATATTCGGGTCAAGCCCGAATATGACGGAGACAATGAATCCCCGCTTTCGCGAGGATGACGAGGCTGTTGCCGTCATTCCGCACTTGATGCGGAATCCATAAACAACCACTAGCTACAATCCTACATACAATCAAAAGGACATAGATATGCAACCGTGCGTGTATATGATGGCTAGCAAGAAAAACGGTACGATATACATAGGTGTGACTTCAAATCTCCAAAAAAGAGTCTATGAACACAAGTCGCATTTGGTCGATGGTTTCACGGATAAGTATGGCGTAGATGTCTTGGTATGGTATGAATTGCACGAGACGATGGAGTCAGCCATAACGATGGAAAAAAAGCTCAAAAAATGGAACAGGGCTTGGAAGGTTGAACTTATCGAAAAGACAAATCCTGATTGGAGTGATTTGTATGATGGAATATTTGGTTGAGTTTGTAATGGCAATGTAAGAATGGATATTCGGGTCAAGCCCGAATATGACGGAGAAATGTCATTCCCACACCTGCCGTCATTCCGCACTTGATGCGGAATCCATAAAATAGACACAAATAGTTTTCTCAGCTATTGCCAGTAATAATACTGCCAAAGAAAATTATAAAGTAGTTTGATGTTCAGAAAAACCAGAAAACCAAAAACATCTAAAGTAAAAAAAATACTCATATCTCTACTGCTTGCTGTGCTGGCATCGACAATCTATATCGCTATCTATGCAGCTCAAACCATCACTCCAAACGCCACAACCACCGTACCAAAAGGCTCTACTGGTATAGTAATCGACTCACTATCAAAGCAAGGCTATGATGTAGGTATGTTAGACGGTCTGCTCATCAAGCTTGCTGGTGGGCTGAAATACGGCAAGTTTGAGCTAGGCGATGCGAGCTACTCTCGCATCGGATTTTATCTAGCATTACAAGATGCGAAGACCATGGAAATAGAAGTAACACTCATCCCTGGTGAGACTGTTGAGATATTTTTGCACCAAATCGCAGAAAAACACAACCTATCATACGAAAAGCTCAAAAAATCATACTATGAAAACACAGGGCTGCCTGACGGCGTGATTTTTGCTGATACATATACATTTAGGCATGACATCTCAGAAGACGGGATGATGGATTATTTGATAGAAACAGGGCTAAAAAAACACAAAGAGCTGTCCCAAAAACTAACTGGCAAATATGACGAGCAGACATGGTTCAGGAAATTTGTAGTCATTGCTTCGATTATCCAAAAAGAAGCTGTAAACGAAGGTGAGATGCCTATTGTGGCGTCGGTTATCTACAATCGCTTGGCAAAGGGAATGCCACTCCAGATGGATGGAAGCCTCAATTATGGTATGTATTCGCACAAAAAAATAACCCCTGAACGAATTCGGACAGACAACACAACATACAATACATACAAGAACAAAGGTCTGCCAGACTATCCAATCTGTGCGGTATCAAAAGAGGCGTTGAAAGCCGCCGTATCGCCAGCGCATACTGATTTTCTATACTTTATGCGTAACACTTCAGGTGTACATACATTTTCAAAAAGCTTTTCTCAGCACACCGAAGTAATAGAAAGTGTGAAGAAAAGTAACAGAAATTGATTTTTTATATCTTTTGGTGTGTAGATTAGTAAAATATTTGAGTGTTAATGACAAAAAATTGTTACAATTATTCTCGTAAAGCAACTAAAACCTAAAAAGAGGAAAAACCATGTCAGTACAAACTAAAATCATTTGTACCGAAATCGACGAAGCTCCAGCACTTGCAACATATTCATTACTACCAATCGTAAACGCTTTCACAAACGCGGCTGGCGTGGCTGTTGAGACAAGAGATATATCTCTATCAGGCAGAATCATCGCAAATATGGGTGAATTCTTGGCTCCTGAGCAGAGAATCCCTGACTACCTATCAGAGCTTGGTGATTTGACACTTACAAAAGAAGCAAACATCATCAAACTTCCAAATATTTCAGCTTCATTGCCACAGCTTCAAGCTGCAATCAAAGAGCTTCAAGCAAAAGGCTATAAACTTCCAGAGTATCCAGAATCAGCACAAACTGACGAAGAAAAAAGAATCAAAGAACTATACTCAAAATGCCTAGGTAGTGCCGTCAACCCAGTGCTTAGAGAGGGTAACTCTGATAGAAGATCAGCTGCATCTGTCAAAAGATTTGCACAAAAAAACCCACACAAACTAAGAGATTTTTCAGAAGGTAGCAAAACTCATGTAGCACACATGAACAGTGGTGACTTCTATGGTAACGAAAAATCAGTAGTTGTAGAAAATGGTGGCGAGTTCAAAATCGTACTAAACGCAAAAGACGGCTCTACAATAGTACTAAAAGACGGTCTTAAGGCATCAAAAAGTGAAGTACTTGATGCGACATACATGAGTGCAAAGGCATTGAGAACATTTATCGGCGAGCAAATCGAAGATGCAAAAGCAAAAGGTGTATTGTTCTCAGTACACTTAAAAGCTACGATGATGAAAGTGTCTGACCCTGTTATGTTTGGTCATTTTGTAACAGTATTCTACAAAGATGTATTCGAAAAACACGCAGCAACATTCAAAGAGCTTGGCGTCAATCCAAACAACGGACTAGGTGATGTGTATGCAAAAATCACAAAACTAGACGCTGCAAAAAAAGCTGAAATAGAAGCTGACATCATGGCAGTATATGCCACAAGACCGTCTATTGCGATGGTTGATAGCGACAAAGGCATCACAAACCTACATGTACCAAACGATGTAATCATCGATGCTTCTATGCCAGTTGTGGTTAGAGATGGCGGCAAAATGTGGAATAGTGAAGGCAAAGTACAAGACTGCAAAGCTGTTATCCCTGACAGATGTTATGCAACATTCTACCAAGTGTGCATCGAAGACTGCCAAAAACACGGCAAATACGATGTAACGACTATGGGAAGCGTATCAAATGTAGGTCTTATGGCTCAAAAAGCAGAGGAATACGGCTCACACCCAACAACATTTGAAATCCCAGCTGACGGAACTGTAAATGTAGTTGATGCAAATGGTACGGTTCTTATGAGTCACGATGTAGAAAAAGGTGACATCTGGAGAATGTCAAGAGCAAAAGACATCCCAATCCAAGACTGGGTAAAACTAGCTGTTAACCGTGCAAGAGCAACAGGCACTCCAGCTATATTCTGGCTTGACAAAAACAGAGCGCATGATGCACAAATGATAACAAAAGTAGAAAAATACCTAAAAGACCACGATACAAACGGTCTTGACATTAGAATTATGTCACCAGAAGATGCAATGCAATTCTCAGTTGACAGAATCAGAAAAGGTGAAGACACAATCTCAGTAACAGGAAATGTTTTGAGAGATTATCTAACCGACCTATTCCCGATACTAGAACTAGGCACATCTGCAAAAATGCTTTCAATCGTGCCACTTCTAGCTGGTGGTGGACTATTTGAAACAGGTGCTGGCGGCTCTGCTCCAAAACATGTTCAACAGTTCCAAGAAGAGGGCTATCTAAGATGGGATTCACTAGGCGAATTCCTAGCACTTGGTGTATCTCTTGAGCATCTTGCGGCTACATTTGGAAATGCAAAAGCTCAAGTATTGGCTGATACGCTTGACGCTGCAAATGCAAAATTCCTAGACGAGAACAAATCTCCAGCTAGAAAAGTTGGCGAAATAGACAATAGAGGAAGTCACTTCTATCTTGCAATGTACTGGGCAGAAGCTCTTGCGGCACAAGACAAAGACGCTGACCTAAAAGCAAATTTCTCAAAAGTATATACTGAGCTAAAAGCAAACGAAGACAAAATCAATGCAGAGCTAATAGGAGCACAAGGCAAACCACAAGATATAGGTGGATACTATAGACCAGTATTTGCAAAAGCAACTGCGGCTATGAGACCAAGTGCTACACTAAACGCTATCATCGACGCTATCAAATAAAATCTGGAGGGGCAACCCTCCTTTTTTTCTTTTTTTGAGTATAAATCTTGTATTCAAAAATGGAAAATGAAAGGTGTAAATATTATGTCAAAAGCTAGAAAAGTATCAATCATCGGCGCTGGAAATGTCGGCTCTACCATCGCATATATATTGGCAATGAACGGGGTTTGCCATGAAATAGTCCTGAAAGACAACAAATACGGCACTGCAAAAGGCAAGGCGCTTGATATGAGCCAAGCCGCACAGGCAGCCAGAAGCCACTCAGTCGTAACCGCTGCGGAAGACTATAGCGACATCGCAAATAGCGACATCGTAGTAATCACAGCTGGAAGCCCAAGAAAACCAGGTATGAGCAGGGATGACCTTCTAATGATAAACGCTGGCATTATGAAAAGTATTTGTGAGCAAATCAAAATTGTTGCGCCAAATTCAATAATCATCACAGTTTCAAATCCACTTGATGCGATGGTTTATGTTGCACAAAAAGTATCTGGCTTTGAGCGTTCAAGAGTACTCGGAATGGCTGGCATACTTGATGCCGCTAGAATGGCAAGCTTCATCCAAGAAAAACTGGGTTATGGCGGTGGTCAAATCAGAACATCAGTCATGGGCGGACATGGTGACGACATGGTTCCACTTCCTAGATATTGTACGGTCGCTGGTGTGCCACTATCGGATTTACTAGCAGAAAATGAGATAAATGAAATCATCCAAAGAACTAGATTTGGCGGAGCAGAAATTGTTGAATATCTCCAAACAGGTTCAGCCTACTATGCTCCAGCAAAATCAACTGCAACAATGGTGGAAGCGATTTTGAGAGACAC
The DNA here is from genome assembly GCA_964577355.1 of uncultured Campylobacteraceae bacterium. Taxonomy (GTDB): domain Bacteria; phylum Campylobacterota; class Campylobacteria; order Campylobacterales; family UBA6016; genus CAZNYV01. The sequence goes on along the minus strand of CAZNYV010000062.1, from coordinate 3,800 downwards.
TAGACAAGTTCACTCTTGCGCCGTTATGCTAGAGGGTGAGTTTGGATATCACAATGTTGTGAGTGGTGTGCCTATCATGATTGGAGCAGCTGGAGTTGAAAAAGTTATCGAGGTTTCCCTCAACTTCGGTGAAAAAGAGGCATTCAAAAAGTCCGTAGCTTCAGTTCAAAGCCTTGTTGATACGCTAAACAAAAACAATTTTTTTGAGGAGTAAAAATGGAGTACAGAATCGAAAAAGACACAATGGGAGAGGTCAGAGTTCCAAACGATAAGCTTTGGGGTGCTCAGACTCAAAGAAGCCTAGAAAACTTCAAAATCGGCACTGAAAAAATGCCGAGTGAGCTGATTTCAGCTTTTGCACTTCTCAAAAAATCTCTAGCAATCGTAAACAACAAGCTTGGAAAACTACCCGATGATAAAAAGAGCGCTATCGCTTCAGCGTGTGATGAGATTATCGCAGGCAAACTACCAAATGAATTTCCTCTAGCAGTATGGCAAACAGGCAGTGGCACACAATCAAATATGAATATGAATGAAGTTATCGCTCACCGCGCACTTGAGCTTCAAGGCAAAGACTATCGCACCTGCAAAGATATTCATCCAAACGACCATGTAAATATGTCTCAGAGCTCAAATGACACTTTTCCGACGGCTATGCATATTGTGACAGTTTTGGAGGTTGAGGATAGACTTCTTCCAGCCCTTGCTCATCTAAAAGCTATCCTAAAGGCAAAACAAACCGCATTTGAGCATATCGTAAAAATCGGTAGAACACACCTACAAGATGCGACACCATTGACGCTTGGTCAAGAGTTCAGCGGATATGTATCGATGCTTGAGCATTCAGAGTCACAAATCAAAACTGCACTTGAGTATGTAAGAGAGCTTGCAATCGGCGGAACGGCTGTTGGTACAGGGCTTAACGCTCATCCGAAGCTATCAGAAATGGTAGCAGAGGAGCTAAGTGCTCTTACTGGCAAAAAATTTGTCTCCGCACCAAACAAGTTCCACGCCCTAACAAGCCATGATGCTCTGACTTTCCTGAGCGGTGCATACAAAGCTCTGGCGGCAAATATGATGAAAATAGCAAACGACATCAGATGGCTAAGTTCTGGTCCTAGATGTGGTCTAGGTGAAATATCCATACCAGAAAATGAGCCTGGAAGCTCTATTATGCCAGGCAAAGTCAACCCGACACAAAGCGAAGCCGTCACAATGGTTGCTTGTCAAGTATTTGGCAATGACGCGGCAGTAGCGTTTGGCGCATCTCAAGGAAACTTTGAGCTAAATGTATTCAAACCAGTGATAATTTATAACATACTGCAGTCAAACAGATTGTTGGCTGATTCTATGGTCTCTTTTGCTGACAACTGCGCGGTTGGTATCGAGCCAATCACGAGCAAAATAGATGCTTATCTAAACGACTCGCTAATGCTAGTAACTGCACTAAATCCGCATATCGGCTATGAAAATGCAGCCAAAATAGCAAAAACTGCTCACAAAAATGGTACTACTCTAAAAGAAGAAGCTGTTGCACTCGGTCTTTTGACACCTGCTCAGTTTGACGAGTGGGTTATCCCATCAGATATGATAAGTCCAAAATAAATCTAAAAGAAAGGTAAAGTTATGAATATACACGAATATCAAGCTAAGGCAATATTCAAAGAGTTTGGTGTACCTGTTTTAAAAGGTATAGTGGTTGTAAATCCTAGGGATGCTAGAGAAGCAGCGCAAGAGCTTGGCGGAAATATTTGGGTTGTAAAAGCTCAAATACACGCTGGGGGTAGAGGCAAAGGCGGCGGTGTAAAACTAGCCAAAACTACGCTTGAAGTAGAAGAGATTACAAAACAAATCCTAGGAATGACTCTTGTAACTCATCAAACAGGACCAGAGGGCAAACTTGTTCAAAAAGTCTATATCGAAGAGGGTGCAAAAATCAAGAGAGAATACTATCTCGGTATGACACTTGACCGTGCAAAAGAGCAAAATGTAATGATGGCTTCTACTGAGGGCGGTATGGAAATCGAAGAAGTAGCCCACAATCATCCAGAAAAAATCGTCAAAATGGCAATCGACCCAGCTATCGGCTTCCAAGGTTATCATGGTAGAGAACTAGCGTTTAAGCTGGGGCTTGAAAATGAGCATATACCTGAGTTTGTCAAATTTGCAAAAGCTCTGTATGAGTGCTACACAAGAAAAGATGCGGCACTCGTTGAAATCAATCCTCTAATTTTGACAGAAGAAGGTCACTTCCTTGCGCTTGATGCAAAAATGGGTTTTGATGACAATGCGCTTTCACGACACTCTGAAATAGGTGCGCTAAGAGACCTTAGCGAAGAAGAGCCGAGTGAGGTAGAAGCTGGCAAATACGGACTAAGCTATGTCAAACTAGACGGAAATGTCGGTTGTATGGTAAACGGCGCTGGTCTTGCGATGGCTACGATGGATATTATCAAACACGAAGGCGGAGAGCCTGCCAACTTCCTAGATGTGGGCGGCGGCGCAAACCCTGAAACAGTTGCAAAAGGTTTTGAAATCATCCTAAAAGACAAAAATGTCAAAGCAATTTTTGTCAACATCTTCGGCGGAATCGTCCGATGCGACCGTGTAGCAAATGGAATTATCGAAGCTACAAAAATCGTAGAAGTAAATGTGCCAGTTATCGTCAGACTTGATGGTACAAATGCCCAGGAAGCAAAAGAGATACTCAAAAATTCAAATATCGCGAACCTGATAGCGGCTGAAAGCCTCTCTGATGGTGCAAGCAAAGCGGTAAAAGCGGCGAAAGGAGCGTAATAATGTCAATTCTAGTAGGTAAAAATTCAAAAGTAATCGTTCAAGGTTTTACAGGCAAAGAAGGTACATTCCACGCCTCTCAATGTATCGAATACGGCACAAATGTGGTCGGCGGTGTCACTCCTGGTAAAGGTGGTCAAATGCACCTAGAAAGACCTGTTTTCAATACAGTTGAACAAGCTGTAAAAGCAACAGGCGCTGATGTTTCACTAATATTTGTACCACCAATGTTCGTCGCTGATGCTATCATGGAAGCAGCTGATGCTGGTATCAAACTTATCGTAACAATCACAGAGGGCACACCAGTCAAAGACATGATGGTTGCAAAACCATACGCACTCAAAAAAGGTGCAAAACTAATAGGTCCAAACTGCCCAGGAATTATCACTCCAGAAGAGGCAAAAATCGGCATCATGCCAGGTATGATTTTCAAAAAAGGCAATGTTGGTCTGATCTCAAAATCAGGCACTCTGACATATGAAGCGTCAAACCAAATAGTCACAGAAGGTCTAGGCATATCAACAGCTGTAGGTATCGGTGGCGACACTATTATCGGGCTAAGCTATATCGAACTACTTCAAATGTTCCAAGACGACCCTGAGACTGAGGCTATCGTGATGATAGGTGAAATCGGTGGTGACCTAGAAATCCAAGCGGCAAAATACATCAAAGAGCATATAACAAAACCAGTAGTAGGTTTCATCGCTGGACAAACTGCACCAAGTGGCAAAAGAATGGGGCACGCAGGTGCTATCATCGCTGGAAGCGCTGGAACTGCAGCCGAAAAAATGGACGCACTTATAGCTGCTGGCGCAAAAGTTGTCAAATCTCCTGCTGATATTGGCAAAGCTGTTGTAGAGGTTATGAAAAAGTGACAACACATACTTTTGAGGTTCAAAACATCAGATGCGGTGGATGTGCAAACACAATCACCAAAGAACTTTCAAAAGAGTTTGAAAATGTCAGCGTTGATGTGGCGAGTAAAAAAGTAACAGTTGAAATCA
>CAZNYV010000061.1:0-12089 GCA_964577355.1 uncultured Campylobacteraceae bacterium | reverse complement strand
CATCTCTTTCGAGAATATTTTTTGCATTACCCCTTTTTTGTACCGCTCCATCAGCTCTCGCTGTTTGGTTAGGGCTTCTATCCTCGCATCCACCGCCGTCAAAAAATCCGCTATTTTTTGCTGCTCTTGTTTTTGAGGAAAACAAAAAAGCACCTCTGAGATATAGCCCCAATCAGCTCTTGGCATTTTAGAGCCACTAGAAATATTGGCAATTTCATTAAATTTATCAGTTTGAATAAATTGAAATACATACTTATTGATTAAATCTATTCCGTTTACTACTAAAATCTCACTTGAACAGACACCGTCAAAAGTTGCATGCCAATATTTTTTCAGGTATGGTCTTAGCTTGCCAAATAACACTTCCCCTTTTTTAAAAATATTTTTTGCACTTCCAAATTTATTGGTAGAGCTATACCCCAAAAGAACACCCGTTTCTTGAGAAATATGTTCAAGCTCAACACACTTAAGCGCCTGTGGGCTTTCTGTAATTTTTTGACTTGACACGCTTAATACATCCCTAAGCCTCTTCTCCTCCCACTCTCCGTCAAACTCCGCAAACCGCAAGCTAGGCGTTTTTGGCTTCAACGGAAAGGCTACTTTCTGAGCGTCTATGATTTGTCTGAAGTACGGCTCTACCGCTCCCATATCCACGACATCGACGGCAAAGGGTAGTTTTGACTCGTCAAACGCCTCTTTGAGCTCCGATACGCTTTTGTGCGGTAGTTTTGAGCCGCACTCTACGGCTATATCTAGGTCGGAGTTGAACCGTGTCTTGTTTTTTGCCCTACTGCCAAACACCCAGACTTTGCAATCGCCTCCGAGGTGGCGAGATAGTACGCCCCTGACGATTTCCAGCTCTTGCGCCGTGATGTCAAATCTGATTTTCATAAAACTCTTTTAGCCGTCCTAGTAGATGCGCCACTTCGGCATAAAAATATTTCACGCTTGCGGCTACCTCTATGGCTCTACTCTCGTCGTAGCCGTGAGATGTGGCGTTGCGGTCGTCTCTGTAGTCGCTCCATTTGTCCCAGCTGTTTTGGAGTATGCCTTTTGTGTATGCCTCGCGGATTTGCTGTTGAAACGACATATCGTTGACGGCGATAGGGTTTGCCGATATGTTGCTCAGGTGGCGTTTTATCATCTTTGTAGATAGGTCGTAGCAGTATTCAAACCGCTGTATGCACGAATCCCTGACAAACTCGTTACTAGTGTCCTTGTCGTACTCGCCTAGCGCCCTGCCGAACGACTCCACCGCTTTTGCGAGCGAGGTCAAGTCTAGTTTTTCCACTCTTTCGTCCATGATTATCTCCTCAAAACGGCGTACTTATGCCAAGCTCTTTGCAATATGCTGCTATGGTCTCGTCGATGCTTTTCATAGAGGCTTGCAAGCTTTTTAGCTCTTTTGCTACCGCCTCTATATCTATGTGCTCTTCAGCTTCAAATGTATCTACATATCTAGGGATGTTTAGGTTGTAGTCGTTTTCCTTTATCTCCTCTAGCGTCGCAAGGTACGAGTATTTTTCTTTTGGCTCTCTATCTTTATATGTTTGGACTATTTTGCGGACATTCTCATCCGTCAGGTAGTTTTGGTTTTTGGCTTTTTCGTAGTCGTTCGATGCGTCGATGAAGAGCACATGAGAGGCGTCCTCACGGCATTTTTTGAATACCAGTATGCAGGTTGGTATGGATGTGCCGTAAAAGATATTTGCGGGTAGTCCTATCACGGCGTCTAGGTAGTTGCGCTCCTCGATGAGGTATTTGCGTATGCGCCCCTCCGCCGCTCCACGAAATAGCACGCCGTGCGGTAGTACGACCGCCATCGTGCCGTTGTCGTCTAGGTGGTGTATCATGTGTTGTACAAAAGCAAAATCAGCCTTTGAGGACGGGGCTAGAACGCCGTACTGGCTGAACCTGTCGTCGTTCATGTGCAATGGATTTGCAGACCAGTTGGCGGAAAACGGCGGATTTGCGACTATCGCCTCAAACTTCATACCATCGTGCTGTGGGCGCTCTAGTGTGTCTTCTTGGCGTATGTCAAACTTGCGATAATGCACGCCGTGAAGAAGCATATTCATACGGGCTAGGTTGTAGGTCGTGCGGTTGAGCTCTTGTCCGTAAAATGCGCTTACCTCTTTGACCTCCTTTGCGATACGAAGCAGGAGCGAGCCGCTCCCGCAAGTCGGGTCGTACGCCGATTTTAGCTTTTGTTTGCCGTTTGTGACTATCTTTGCCAGCACCTTTGAGACTTGTTGCGGGGTATAAAACTCTCCCGCCTTTTTGCCCGCTCCCGCCGCAAACTGCGATATGAGATACTCGTATGCGTCGCCTAGCATATCTATCTCGTGGTTTTTTAGCTCGAAATTTATCTGGTCTAGGTGATAGAGTACTTTTGCGATTAGCGAGTTTTTTTGCTCTTCGGTTTTACCTAGCTTTGTGGATGAGAGGTCAAGGTCTTCAAATAGATGTACGAAGTCGTCTTCGCTCTCGTGCCCCATAGTGCTTTGCTCTATGCTACGGAGGATTTTTGTGAGGTCTTCTAGGATGAAGTTGTCTTTTTCGCCGTTGGCTTTTGCGGCTATGTACGAAAATAGCTCAGAGGGCTTTAGGAAATACCCCAGATTTCCCACCGCCTCAGCCTTGATAGCCTCTAGCAGTTCGGTGTCGTTCTCGTTCATCTCTTTGTAAGCGATACCGTCGGCATCCAGTATCCCGTCAGCATACTCGCTCATCATCTCGGAAAGATACTTATAAAAGATAAACCCAAGTATATAGTCTCGAAACTCATCCGCATCCATCTTGCCACGCAGTGTGTTTGCTATATTCCACAGCTGCTGTTGCAATGCTCTCTTTTGCTCTTCGCCCAATCTGTTGCCTTTGCCAAATGTATAAATCAGTTATGTGAGAAAAAACGATAATACACTACTTTAGATGGTTTGTATTATGCCAATGAACCCATAAAAGTAGGTGTTTACACCACCACCTGATGAAGCGTCGAAATGTCTGGAGCTTGATATGAACCATTTTGTAGTTTGAACACTATCTGTTCTTTTGAATAACTATCGTGTGGATACAAAATGACAAAAATCTCATCACCTCGCTCAATGTAAGTATTTTCACCAAACTCCGTGTATCTCGTAGCTCCAATACTGATTATAGCCTCCATAGGATAGCCGCACTCCTTGATTTGTTCAGATAGATGCTCTAACGGACCTGAGTCGGTTTGGTGGTTCAGTTTGTTTACTATCCAATCTAGCAATTTGCCATAAAAATAGCTATAACTATTGACAGCAGAATCCACACCGTATTCGTGCAGTACACCGTCTCTTTTGATGAAGCTTGCAATATTGTATCTATCCAGCACCCCGCCCTTATCAAAACTATCTATTTTTATGAAGTTTGGTGAGATGCCTTTGGATGAGCTACCCCAATGCTTTTTGTCGCTGATTTTTTTAGCACCCTCTCGTCTGATTGAGCAGTCATTGAATGCCGCAAAGTATTTTGGTGTGATTTTTTCTATTTTGACATCGTCATAAACAATATCACAAATCAAAGCAACCTCTGGCTCCACCTGCATATTCAAAGCACCTTCTGAGCTTTTGATTGTTATAGGCGAGAGCGGAAACAATGATAGATGACTAGTTGGGTGATTTGGCAGATAAAAGGGAAATATTCCCTTTGGTGCACACTCTTCATCTGTCTCAACTCCGATAAAATCACCACTTTCACCCGCCTGTTCTAGGTGTCCCGTAAAATTGCCAGCCACTCCAAATCCAAGCATTCCTTGCAGGTTCATTTTGTATCCTTGTGCTCTATATGCCCATGTCGCACACCAGAATCTACTTCGCTCCACTCTGCATCTATGACAACATCTTCGCTATCAGTATTTGATTGTGCATTTGAGTATCTGTCGCGTGGAGGCATTGGCTGTTGTTTGAAAAATTTTGTCTTGAGTGATGGCGCAAACAAATTAAACGATACATACAAAAATACCGCCACCCATGAACCAATCGGCAATCCAAAAGGAGCATTAATATCCAACACACTATTACTAATATACATCGCCAATGCGGTGTTGATACCAAAATAAAACAGGAGTAGCCAGCCCCCAAGCATAATAGCTGACCCACCAACAAAGCCAGCCAAGACAGGAGATAAAGCCAAACTAAAGCGAAAAACCTGCAAGGCAAACCAAAGCACAATAATCGCAATCTGTATCACAAGGTGACACCAAAACAAAAATCCAAAGGCACTTTCGACACCGCCGACAAATGAGTTCGAAAAAAGAAATATAAAAAGTGCAATCGAATACATAAAAGCTTTCAAGCTCATTTTTTACCCCCTAGTGCAAGCAGTGCATCTTTATAGATTGGTTCATCTATGAAGCCATAAATCTCATCGACAAAGCCCGTCACGCCAGACTCTTGCATCTGCTCGAACCTCGCCTTGATATACTCAGATCTATCAATCTCATATTTATCTACTGCAAAAATTTCATTTGCAATTTTTACTTGAGATGGCGAAATGCAGACTTTTGAGGTAAATCCCATAGCTTTTTCCATCTCACACCACAGACGAAAGCCCTCTTCATCTTTGAAATCTTGATAGACAAACGAAACTGGATGCAGACCAGCAGTTCTAGCTGACACAAGAAATTTCGCCAAAATATAGTCTATAGTAGGATTGCCAATCTTGAGTAAACTTTGCGGGAGCCCCAAGCTTTCTAGCATATCAAGGATACCTAGATAGACCACCTTGACTCTTTTATCAAAGCCAAAGCTAGTCAGATTCTCAAGTGCATCTGCCGTTTCTATGGATAGGTGAATATCAACAGATGGATCAATCAGCTCCAAGGCTCTCTTAACATCCTCTGCAGTTCTAATTTTTGGAACACGAATAGCGTCTGGCTTCACTACATTGAGCTGCCTTATCTCTTCAAGAGCAGTCGGAGATTCCAGTTCATTTATCCTAACGACCATCAAAGCTTTTTTGAAGTCTAGCTTTTTGATAGCCGAGACTGTTCGCTCGAGCGCAACTGGTTTTTGCTCTTGCGAGACACCGTCCTCAAGATTGATAATAGCCACATCAGCCTCTATAGAAGCGAGCTTAGATAGGTGTTTTTCATTGTATCCATTTACCATTAGTGCTGATTTTATATCTATGTAATTTTTCATGTATCACACCTTAATTTTCATACCAATATCTTATAAGTGTGAATTTTATCTACAAAACCCTCAAGTGTACTAGTGCGTTTATTGTTTTTTTATTTATAGTTATGAAAAAGTTGGCTAAAATAATTCTAAGAGAATTTTCAAACAAAGGCTTACTCATGGAAACTCGAGAAATAAACAAAATACTGTTTGTCACAAAAAAGTTAACAATCCTGATAGCCGAGGATGACAAAGAGACAGCTGAGCTCTACAGAAAAACCTTCAAACCATTCTTCAAAGATGTCAAGGTCGCCAACGACGGCATGGAAGCCTATGATATTTTCTGCAAGAGTCCAATCGACATCCTAGTGACAGACATTGTTATGCCAAAAGTAAATGGAATCGAACTTATCAGCAAAATCAAACTCACAAGACCGTCAATGCCAATCATTGTCGTGTCGGCATTCACCGAGCAAAAAAATTTCATCGAGTTTATAAAGGCTGGTGTGGAGGCATTTTTACCAAAACCACTTAGTGTCGAAACCCTATTCCACTGTGCATACTCTGTTGCAGTCAAAGTCGACGAGCAGAGACTTGTCGAAGAGTATATAGGCAAGCTAGAGGATCAGGCACTTAGATACATGGGGCTGATAGATACTCTGAGGGCACAAATAAAACAAATGCAAACTGAGCCACCAAAAGTCAATACAAAATTTCATCGAACTGCCAAGCAAATTTCGTCTGAACACAAAGCTGCAGAAAATGACTACTTCAAAAAAATTGACGAAAATGACAAGCATCTGCTAGGCGAAAGTATCAAAAATCTAATCAACCACCTAGCCTTAGTCAGCAAACAGAATGCAACAAGTGACAAAGCTAGGTTGAGCTACTCCGTAGATGAATTAAAAATCATCAAAACCATATTGCAAAAATACTCCGAATTTGCTTCAATAGGCAAAGAGCTTGATACGGTTTGCATGCTATATGTTGCGGATTACGACAGAATAAGCACAAAACAACATATTTTAGAAGAACTAGGCGTGAAACTTCACAAACTCTACGAAGATGCCATCCAGACAAAAGCCAAAGAACCAAACATGTATGACAAGGCTATTCATGACTGTATAAGCAAAATCACAAATACAAGCGAAAGCAAAAATATTAGCACTCCAAATAAAAATACAACATCCGCAAAAGAGTATTTGAGCGATGTTGGGCTAGATATAAATAGCCTTGACGAGATGAAAGAATCTGAAGCAGATGCGATGTATGTAATGCTCAATCATAATGGGATACTGACAGAAAGTGACAAATCAAAACTTGTCAAAGCAATCAATAAGTATTCATCTGTACTTTTAAATTTGATAGAGTTTGAAAAAATCGGCTACTCATTCAAGCGACTAGGCAATATTATTCAAATAACCAACCTTGATGCACTAACGGAAAGCAATAGGCGCAAGCTTCCTGCCTTTTGCAAATCCACTATTGAAGATCTGCAAGCTTGGAGAATTGCCGTATTTGAAGATGCAAGTGCGACAGACATTCATTGGCTTGATGATAGTTTCAAAGCAAATATTGCGCAGCTGGAGATGCTTCTGTGCAAAGAATTAAACGATACGAGTGATTTGGAGATGTTCTAGCGAGATAGAGAAGTTTTGTGAATTTAATCCCTATAAAGTTGCAAGTTTTATGGTTAATATTATAATTTTATTTTTCACACCTAATTTGCAACTATTTTATCGTATACTTTCAGTGCCTCCAAAATATACCAACCATTCTCCCTTTGTTTAGGCCAGTTTCCCGCTGGCCTTTTTTTATGCCTGTTTTCTACCGAAAAATATTTAGCTCATTTTTATTTCAATGCCATTTTGCAGTATTTTTGTTATCAACTGCCTATCATTTTTCATCCACATGGCAACATCACACACAATAATAAGTGTCTGTTTAACCCTGCTGAGAGCAACATTGATAGCATACCTAGCCTGTTTATTGTCGGAATTTGTCAAGTGATAATGCAGGGAGACAGGACTAAAAACAACTATATCAAACTCTCTTCCTTGGGATTTATGGATAGTCATTATCGTATCTTTTTCTATAGGAAGAAGCTTTTTCAGTAGTTTCACCTGATTGTTAAAGGGTGTCAATATCCCGATCTCTTCTGTTTTTTTGGTTCTTAGTTTCTCTATAAGTTTCTTTACTGCTTTTGCTTCAATCTCGTTTGCCAAGCCTTCAATAGCACTAACTCCAGTATCCACAAAATACACCCCAGTATCTTCCAGACTCGAAAATAGACCGTTTTTGTAAATCATACTATCAAGTATATGTGCCAGATTTTTACCATATCTGTGCGTTTGTAACAAGTCAACTTTGTGTAGCAGCTCAAAGGAAGGTGGCCCATCATCAAAGTATATCTGTTTTGCTTCGTTGGGTGTTTTGGTCAATAAGTTGCCAATATAAATACCAGACATCCCCCAGACAAAAACATCTGAATTTTCACTTTTGGCTTGCTCCGCTTTGGACATTTCACACACCGGCGAGAGCTGACAATGGTCACCAAGTAGTGTTAGTGGCGTCCCATTTGTGCAAATTGCTAGTGTTTTTATTTGATTAGCAAACCCGGCTTCATCCAAAAAATGATGGTCAAATTGAAGCAAATGCAAATCTTCTCTAAGAATATATGTATCAAGAGTAGCAGCTACAACACTTGCTTTTGCTGGCGACCTTTTGTATGTAGAAAATTTTCCAGCATCCATCTCCAAGCTATACTGCATTTCACAGACATCTGGATAGAGCTCTCGAAAAGCTTCACTCTCAGCACCTATGCGCAAAATCTTTTTAGTACTAATACCAGCCGAAATAAGCTCAGGTAGCAAACCGTATAGTATCTGTTCAAGCGCATTGTTGGTTGGAGCAAATATTGCAATATGCGCTTTTGATTTTATATACGAACTGATAGCGGCAGCCATAACAGCCTTGGTCTTTCCAGTACCTGGAGCACCCCAAATATAGCTCATAGGATGCGTAAATATAGCCTCCAAAGCCTCTTTTTGTTTGCTGTTTAAATGAGTTGGGGTCTCTGGCTTGACACTTGGTTTGATATGTGGTTGCATAATTGACGGAGCTTGACGCATAAAATATCTCAGAGTTGAGCTTACCAAAAACTTCAAGTCTGACACCACAAACACCTTGTTCGCTGGCGTTGCTGCCAAAGTAGTAGTCATTTTGCCAGACATAGACAATACATATAGCACTTTTGTACGCTTATCATACTTGGTCGGCTTGAAATGAGTTATGTCTGTTGGTTGTCCAGAGAGTTCGAGTGAAATATAATCAATTGAGACAATATGCTCTGCAACCACAATCTCAAAAATAGTACCATCTTCACTAAAGCCACCATTTCTGATTTTTGTGACCTTCGTTCTGGTTAAGCCCTTATCTTCGGCTAATAGATAGTCATAATATTTTGAAGTACCGCCAATACAGACTTCCAATATCTCGGATAGTGGATGCTCGCACAAGAGCTCTCGAATCTCTTGTGCTCTGCTATCCATTAGAAGTAGTCAGCATTTGGGTTGTTACATTTTTATAATAGTTTGCAGAAACCTACTGGAGTCAAATGCGTTTGTAGAGTAGCTATTTTTGATAGCATCGAATCCGCCGAATTTGTCTTGAATCAAATCGACCAGCATATTTGTATATTCTCGTCCAATTTCAGAGTAGTTTTTTAGTGTTCTAGCTGCCGACAACCCAGTAAAAAACTTATTGTCAAACTTTGCTTTTGCTCGTTTGCCTCTGAACTCTTTGTAGGCTTCATGCGAGTTTAGGTTGAGCATATACGACCGAACGGCATCGATGTAATCATCAAACAATGCATATTTTACTTCACCATCAAGTGATGTTAGTTCAACCTTGCCAGTAAATGATTTTTGTCCGAACAGGTTATTGGCTTTTTTCGCCACCCTACTCTCACCCCAGCCACTCTCAAGCACCGCTTGTGAAAGTGCCAAGGATACTGGTACGGTATCAATTTTTTCATCAAACTCTTTTTTGGAAAAAGGGTCTGATATTTTGTATTTTATCGCTACGCTCATTATTGCATCAAAATCAGCTTTTGAAATTTTTTGTTCGCTTGCTTCATTTCCATATTTAGAAAAAAAGCCAGTTGCAAGTTTTCTATCTTTTAATATTTGGTCGTTTTCTTGAATTATAACTGGAACCAGTGTGCTTACGAATCTATCTTGTTTTGGAGATTCTGAGTCAAACACTAAGTTGCTCGTGGGAAAATCCTTGTGATTGTTATCAGCAAACAGCTGAAGTAGCATGGCAAAAAAAATAGTAACAACTCTCGTCATGTTAGCTCCTTTCAGTTTGTAAATCACCTAAATAGGGCAATTTATGTCCGAATTATAGCCTAATTTTGAGAAAATTGCAAACAGCTCCCAACCCCTATAACTGCGCCTTTGAAATAAATAGTCTCCTTTAAAATCGAGACTTGAACACGCTCTAAACTTTTTGGATAAACTGATATTTTTTCATTTTTGATGGTGCCATTTTTTGATGCATAAAACGCACAAGCACACATTCCAGTGCCACAAGCAAGTGTCTCTGCTTCTACTCCTCGCTCAAAAGTTCGAACAAAAAGCTCACCATTTTTGACACTGAACAAATTTACATTGGCATTATATTTGTGTCTAAGTTCTCTCGCCATCTCAATGTCAAAATTATCCAAATTCTTACTCATTGCACACAAGTGAGGCACGCCTGTATCGACAAGCATCCAGTCAAGTCCGAACTCTTTCGTATTTTCCAGTATTACTTTTGGTTTTGTGAGTTCAGTCTGAACCACTCCGCCACCAAATACTTCTGCGTTGATTATCCCAGCGCCCGTTACAAATGACATCTTCTTGCCAGCAATTTTATTTTTATAAGCATACAGAGCAGTCGCCCTAGCACCATTTCCGCACATATTTGCTTTTGACCCATCCGAGTTATAAAAGAGCCATTCAAAATCAGCCTTTACAGATGGCACCAACACGATAAGTCCATCGGCTCCAAAGCCATAGTGCCTATCGCACAGCTTCTTTGCAAGAGCAGTAAAGTCTCGCTTTTTTAGTGTGTGCATTATCAAAAAATCATTTCCACTTGCGCAATATTTTTGAAGCATCATCTCTTAATCCTAGTTAAAAATTTATCTATTTCACATATCAAGTTATCATATCCAAAACTATTGTCTATGATAAATTTTGACATCTCTTTTTTTTGTTCAATATCAATCTGTAGCTCAATTTTATTTTGTGCAGCTTTCGTATCCAAATCATCCCTCAGCATTAATCTTTGGCACTGCAACCCCCTGGTGGCATAAACCAACACCACATTCTCAAAATCATAATTTTTGGTTTCAAAATAGAGTGGAATATCAATAAAAAACACCTTGCCAAGAACATCGAGTTCCTTAGCTTGACGCAGTATCTCATCTTTTATCTTTGGGTGCAATAACCCTTCCAGCTTTTGCCTTGAAAGCTTATCAGAAAAAATCAGTCCACCGAGGGCTTTTCTGTCTACCTTTCCATCTATGACAAACGAATCGCCAAACATCATAGATATATCATTTGCATTTTCATCAAGCAGTTTGTGTGCGATTTTGTCAGCATCAATTATATCATAGCCCTTTTCTTTCAAAATAGTGCACACACTACTTTTGCCAGTTGCAATTGAACCGGTTATCACAAACGCATTGCTAAATTCCATAAAACTCCACCAAATGCCCACTTTGTCGATATAAATTCAGCCAAAGACGCTAAAATTTCGCTCAATTTTACAGTAGGATACATTTAAATAAAAAATGAATGATAGTTATGGATAGCTAGCAACAAAACAGAGGCCCTAATATGACAATTTATGAAGAACAATTTGGATCACTTTCAAAACTAAAAGAAACTGTCATATCAGAGCAGACCCATCAACTTATCATCTCTACTCTCAACAAACCACAACTAATCAACTGGCTAAAAAACTCCGAATTTCCAGAACCATTTTTTGAAGATATTGCGTCTTTTGAACAAATTCCTGTTTTTGAAGATTTTTCTGACGGTTCACTACTAATTCTCAAATATATCAAGCTCAACAAAGATGAATTTTTGGACTTTTATGAAGAAAATGTTGCCCTGATAGGTATTGACAACAAGCTAGCCGTGGTGTGCAAAGATGAAGCAACGGCCTTTGATATAGAAACTCGCTTTGACAGGAGGTTTAGAGGTAAAAAAGCTGGTATGTATCATGAGTTCTATACCATCCTAGATATTCTAACTGATCAGCAAATTCAAACACTAGATACATTTAGTAGCACGCTTGAGATTATGGAAGAAGATATTTTGTCCGAAAATATAGACAAAAAAGAGATACTAAAAAATCTATACTATGCTAGGCGTTCACTAAACAGACTAAATCATCTATTCGTCAACGAAGCTTCTGCTGTTAGCAAGTTTTTTGCAGTCATCACAACATCGGTCAAGAAAAAGTTCCGATTTGAGTTCCTAGACCTCAAAGAACACAAGCAAAGCCTAATTATTGAGTGTAGGTCACTTCAGGACAAAACGGTCAGTCTTTTGAATCTACAACTTGGTTTGACAGACAATAAAGCAAATGAAGCTATGCAAAAGCTAGCTGGAATTTCACTTATCTTCATCCCTTTTACATTCTTCACCTCGATATTCAGTATGAATTTCAAAAATATGCCAGAGCTTGAGATGGAGCACGGCTATCATGCGGTATTATTCATTTCAACGCTGCTTGGTGTTGTGATTTATGGGTGGCTCAAAAAAAGAAAACTACTATAATCAAAATACACGAAACGAAACCAGTCTAATACTTAAATTAGAAAAGCAACTCGTCATCGCTCACTTCTTCGCCCTGAGTAAATATGTATACTATTTGGTAGCT
>CAZNYV010000060.1:0-12126 GCA_964577355.1 uncultured Campylobacteraceae bacterium | reverse complement strand
CACATGAGCATACAGTGGATAGCCTTTTTTGCCAAATGTTGAGAAGCTTCCAACTTGAGTTGTAAGCATAAACATACCGATAATACCCAGTAGAACAAAAAAACCAACTTTTGCTTCTAATTTCATCTGAACCTCACCATTTTATTTCGTCGAATAGACTTGATTTATTCCACCAATAGGAACAAAATTTATACTTAGATAAATGACCATATTGTTGACAGAGGAGCTTCCTGAGCTGGTTAGCACAGGCGTTGTCTCCCTTTTGACACTGACTTGGTAGTTAAAGCATCTCTTCTTCATCCCAAGACCAAGCGACCACGACCTCTCTTGTCTCAAATGATAATCATAATCATAGCTACCAAATGTATAATATTTGTATGCAAAATTCTTATTAAATCCAAAAGAGAGGTAGTTCGCCCTATCGACAGAAGTGGCTGTTTCCACATTTCTATATGCTTGAGAGAGTGAGAGTTTCAAATCATTGTCATCATTGTATGTCACAGATGTTGTAGATGTCGACACTCTGGAATATTTATGAGAATAAAAAACATCATTGCTCAGAGTCACTTTGTCGGTGATTTTTGTCTCTACTTCGTTTTCTAAGTCTGAATATTTGTAGTCAACATTTTTTGTATCCATATATACAGTTTGATTTAGTCTATGAGAGAGTATTTGAGTGCCTTTTTTGTCATAAAAGAATTGAGCCAATCTAAACGACGCATTTTCCATCTCATTTGAGGATACAACTTGAGAGGCCAAATCATTAGTTGTGCCAGGATTGTTTTTCTCTGTCTTCACACCAGGCTTGGTATATACAACCTCTGCATCTAGCGTATGTATAAAATCATCAAACGGTTTTACAAGTGAAGTGTAAGCTTTTAGTTTGTGTACTGAGCTTGAGTATGAGTAGTCATTAAAAACCGTAGCATCATTACCTCCAAAGCTAGCTTGGTTCGCATATAGATTTTCAGAGAAAGACAGCCCCAAATAGTCATCAAAAAATGAAAAGTTGACCGTGAACGGAACGAACATCTGATATTGATTGGCTGTTAGTCCGTCTTTTCTATCATATTTGGTATATTTCATATCTGCGCTATACAGCAATCTATTGTCAAATATTGGCTCCAAATACCTATGGTATTGAAGTTTTGGCATTTGTTGTATGGTTGTATCATTGCTTGACTTTGATGTATCAAAATAGTATCGCATATAACCACCAAAATAATCACTATCTTTTTGGTAAAAATAATTCAGTTTTGAAGTGGCAATCGCATCGGTATTTTGAAATGCACCGTTTTTATTGAAATCTTGTAAATTTCTATAGTCAATGTCATTTAGATAGTTCAAATCGGCATACAAACCATCCTGCTCGCCTTTTGACACATCAGCAAACAACTTTTTTCTGTCATACAAAAAAGACATACCATAATGGGATGAATATCTCAGCTGGTGTTCTTCTTGGTAGCTACTAGTATCCCTAAAATAACCCAGAGTCATAGAACCTTTTGAATACGGTGAATCCATAAATCTAAGTGTCTCAAAGAGACCTTGCCCCCTAATAGTCCTTATCTGGGGTATAGTCTCGCTATCCCAGTTTGACTTTGGGTCTGTGACATAATATATCGGTTGAGCAATAACAAGCCCGTCATCACCCTTGTATCCGACCTCTGGCTTCAGAAGTCCTGTGCGCCTAGTTTTGTCTGTCGAAAATGATATATACGGAGAGTAGAGCAGAGGTATATTGCCAGCATAAAACACTGCATTGGAAAGCCTCATCTGCTTTTCTTCTGAATCGTAGACGCCTTTTGAATACTTAATCTTCCATTCTGGATTTTCTACAGAGCAGCTTGATGTAATGGACTTGTTGACATCATAAAATCTCTGATTTGCATTGGCATAGTTTGACGACACCCAGACATCATCTATTTGATTTTGCATAAAAAACTTGTCAAAATTACCTGTTTTGTCATTCATATAAACTTTTGCATAGTCACTGATGATATAAGTAGCTGAATCTTTTAGAATATAAACATTACCGAATGCCTCTACGACCTGTCCAACTCTGTCATAGATGATTTTATCAGCCTTGATATAGTAGCCCTTACCTACTGCTACAGCAGTACCAGTAGCGGTTATGATGTCATCTTGGTGTTCTACTTGTTTTGCGATAATTTCCACTTTTCGCTCTACAGCAAATAGTGAAGTAGCTAAAACAAGCGATATGAGAAGTAATTTAAATCGCATCAATCACCAACGATTTGGCTACTTTGTCATGCCACCCTTGTCTATCTGGGTCAAATATCGCCCAGATAAGCCCTAGATAAAATAGAGATTCACCAACCGTACGCATGGAGGCCCTCAAAAATGATTCTATTATAGTGAGGTTGTCCAGCAGACCAATACTAACAACTCTAATTCTCATAGCTATCTTGCCAAGTGTAGCACCATAAAAGTGAGTAAAAAGTCCGTGGTACAAAATCTTAATCGACATGATAAATAAAAATGCCTCGTTCATCGCTATGATAAACGACTCAATATTGCCACTGCTAAAGCGTCCCGACATAGCTCCAATGACGATTAGAGAAAGTAGAAGCTCATCAATCAAATAGGCAAAAACTCTTTTTTTGATACTAGCAAGTCTGAGTTCTTCTTTTTGTAGCAAAAACTCTATCGGTTCGGTCATTTAGATGGCCTGATAGGCAATATCGCTTCTATACTGCATTCCGTCAAATTTCACACATTCCATGATACTATAGGCATTATCTCTAGCTTCTCTGACGCTGGCGCCCTTACCAACTGCAACAAGCACTCTGCCTCCAGTGGCATATAACTCACCATCTCTCAGCTCTACACCAGCGTATGAGATGTGACCTTGTGTTATATTTTTCGCGAGCCTATCTTCGTCGATAGTGATTTTTGCTGGGGTGGAGTTTTTGTAAGGGTAATCCTTGCTGGCAGCTACAACTCCAACAGCATAGTGAGACGCCAGCTCAAGGCTTAGCTTGTCGATTGTTTTGTTCGCACAGGTCAAAAATAGCTCCAACGGATCACTTTTGATAATAGTCATCAACTCTTCGCACTCTGGGTCACCAAAACGAACATTGAACTCAAGCGTAAATGGCTCATTATCTACAACCATAATACCTGCGAACAACACGCCTTCAAAAGGGATACCCTCGCTATTCATAGCATCGATTGTAGGCTTGATGATTCTTTCGTCAATTTTTTGCATCAACTCATCACTGCAAAGTGGAGCTGGAGCATAGGCACCCATACCGCCAGTATTCGGTCCTTTGTCACCATCAAGAAGCCTTTTGTGGTCTTGTGCGGCAGGGAGGATTTTGTAATTTTTCCCGTCACTAATCGCAAATACCGACAGTTCATATCCATCAAGATACTCTTCGACAACAACACGGCTTCCAGCACTTCCGAAGCTCTCGCCAGCAAGCATATCTCGCACTGCATCTTTTGCTTCGTCTTTTGTGGTAGCAATAATCACACCCTTGCCAGCACAAAGCCCATCAGCCTTGACAACAATAGGCTCACTCAAAGTGTCTACAAAAGCAGATGCTTCAGCAATATCACTTGTTTCGATGTATCTAGCAGTAGGGATGGAGTATTTGTGGAGTATATTTTTCATAAAAGCTTTGGAGGCTTCAAGCATCGCTGCTGCTTTTGTAGGACCAAATATCAATAAGTCACGAGAGCGAAACTCATCTACAACGCCATCAGATAGTGGTGTTTCTGGACCAACAATCGTAAGGTTGATGTGATTTTGCACTACAAAGTCAGCAAGAAGTTTTTTGTCAGATATATTTATGTTTGTACCAAGGGCATTTGTGGCGCCGTTACCTGGGGCAAAGAAAAGTTTGTGGAGCTTAGGACTGTTTTGTATGGCTAGTCCGATTGAGTACTCTCGTCCGCCACTACCAATTATTAAAATATTCATACAATCACCAAAAAATATAAAGTTAGAAAGCCGGACGGGCGTTCGCGCTAGAGACTTTGGTCCTCCAAAGTCTAATGACGAGGGTCGTGGTCGCTTTTAGGCGGCAACTTCTACGGCTAGGCCATCAAACAAAGCCACCGAACACACGAGCGAGCCGACGATTCCTCTTGGTGTTTTATTATCGGGACCCAAAATATTACGGGTAGCGCACCGTCCAGTTGGATGATTGTAATAAAATAAGGCTTAACACACCAGTTTTACAGGGTATTTGCCGAATATTTTATGGATTTCAGTTGAGCACTCAAACGGCTCAGACTGTTCCCTTCTCGAATTCACTTCTCATACGGTCTTTTTCAGCTTGCAGTTTAACCTTTTCAGCCTCTTTTGCTTTGGCGCCAGACACACTGTACCCAAACCAAATCAAGAATGGACTCGCTATAAAAATTGAGCTATATGCACCAATAATCGAGCCAATCAGCATAGTAAATGCGAAACCATGAATAATTTCACCACCAAACATATAAAGGGTCAGAATAACAAAGAATATCGTACAAACTGTCAAAATCGTCCTTGATAGCGTCCTCGAAATCGCTTCATTGATAATCTGTGCAAAGCTGTATGTCCCATCTCTATCTGGCTTGGCATCTTTTACATGTTCTCTGATTCTGTCAAAGATAATAATCGTATCATTTATCGAATGCCCCATAAGCGTAAGAAGCGCCGCAAGAACCGTCAAATCAAAGTCAACATTGAACAAAACAACCATACCAGCAGTAATGCCAACATCATGTATAACGCCCAAAAGTGCTGCGAGTCCAAATCTCCACTCAAACCTAACGGCAAGATAAACAAGAATACCAAGCGATGATATAAGCATCGCCATCAACCCTTTTGTCCGAAGCTCGTCGCCTACTTTTGGTCCGATTATCTCGACTCGTCTCACTTCAAATTTGCCAGTGCCAGCGAGTACTTTTGAAAGAGCATCTCCAGTATCTGTTGTCACGCTTTGGTTGGTCGTCTGAAATCTGACCAATATCTCCTCCGGCTTGCCGAACTGCTGAATCTCAGCATTTTTGAATTCACTATTTTTGAGAATCTCTCTGATTTTTGCATTGTCAGGAGCTTTGTCATATCTGAGCTGAACAACCGTACCGCCTGCAAAATCCACACCATACTTGAATCCCTGAGCAAAAAGCAGATAAAAACTAAACAGCATAACAAGGGCGGAAATAGAAAAAATTAGCTTGTTTTTACCCATAAAATCATAAGTTTTGTGGTTATTAAAAAGTTCCATTATTTACTGCCTTTCAAGTAGCTATTCGGCATTCCAAACCATAGTCTGATATTTTTGCTTTTTTCTATTTTTATCAAAAATGCGTCAAATAGCCCATGCGTACCAACAATAGCTGTGAGCATAGAAACCAGAACACCAACTGCCATAACGACCGCAAAACCCTTAATAGGACCTGTGCCATAAACATACATTGCGACCGAAGCAATAATCGCTGTTACATTTGAGTCAACGATTGCACTCATCGCATTGTTATACCCCTCTTCAACAGCCTTTTTGACACCGACACCTTGCCTCAAAAGCTCTCTGATTCTCTCGTTGATGATAACATTGGCGTCAACCGACATACCGATAGTAAGAACCAAAGCAGCCATACCTGGGAGTGTCATCGTAGCACCAAACATTGCCATAACAGCAATAATTAGGACTATATTTGAAATCAGAGCTATGTTTGCAAAAACCCCTGCGACACCATAATAAAGCACCATGAATGCAAAAACAAGCACCGCTCCTGTTATAAATGCCAAAAAGCTAGCATGAATACTATCAGCGCCAAGAGACGGTCCTACACTTCTCTTCTCTAGCATAACAACACTAGCAGGAAGTGCGCCTGAGCGAAGAGCAATCGCCAAATCCCTAGCTTCCTCAGGGGTAAAATTACCACTAATCTGACCACTTCCACCACCGATACGCTCCCTGATTACTGGAGCCGAATAGACCTTACCATCAAGTATGATAGCAAGTCGTTTACCAACATTTTTTTCTGTAAATTCAGCAAAAATTGCGCCACCTTGAGAGTTAAGCGTAAAGCTAATAACCGACTGATTGTCTTTGTCATAACTCACTTTTGCATCGGTTAGCATAGACCCATCCAGTACTGGCATTTCGCTGACAGCGTATTTTTTATTCAAATCTCTGCTGTCTTGAAGCAATAAAAGACCATTTGATGCCGCTTCAGCATCTGAGTTCATTGTCTTGTCTGATACAACACTGAGCTCTAGTTTTGCGGTTTTCGCTATAAGCTCTCTAGCTCTCTGCTCCTCTGCTTGACTTTTGACCCCAGGCAATTCCACCACAATGCCGTCACTTCCGACTTTTGTAACGCTAGGCTCGGCAAGACCGAACATATCGAGTCTGTTTCGAATCGTCTCTATCGCTTGTGATATTGCATACTCACGAATAACCTTGACCTCTGAAGCTGTCAAACCTATAGAATAATCCAGAGCATTTGATGAGACATCCATTCCGCTCTCTTTTTTCAAGAACTCTTCTAGTTTCGGTTTCATATCTTTGTCCAGCAGAACAAATCGAATCTTGTCCGAATCTATCTTGAGCCCATCTATCAGAATATCGTTTTTGTCACAGTAGTATTTCAAGCTTAGCGCAGTTGCTTTCACTCTTGCCGTGACAGCTTCGTCAGTCTTGACACCAAGTGTCATATGTAGTCCACCTTGCAGGTCAAGTCCTAGTCTGATTTTGGAAAAAAAATCAGCGGACGAGAAAGAGGGGATGCAAAGTATGATACCGACAAGTGTAGTTAGCAAAAAGATTACTAATCTATTGTTCATTTTTTTCATTATATTGTACTTTAATGTGGTTATTCAGATACTGTTTCTTCTTGTTTTTTTGATACAAACTCTTTTGAAAGTCTAAAAACTTGACCTTCGTCATTTAGTTTTATTTTCAAAAACTCATCTTCTGCTTTGACAACTTCAGCATAAAGTCCACCAGCAGTGATTATTTTGTCACCTTTTTGAAGATTATCAATCATCTCTTTGTGTCTTTTTGTTTGTTGTTGTTGTGGTCTAATGATAATGAAGTAAAATACCGCAAATAGAATGATTAAGGGAAGTAGTTGAGAAATGATATCCATGGTTTTGTGTCCTTGTTTTTAAATGTGATAGGTCGCCATTGTAACAAAAGCATAATTATAAAAGCTTCCATCGCCTCTTTGTTTTTTATGCTTCAGCCATTTTTGGAACATATTGGCATGGGCAACTCATATGTCAATTCATTAGTCGCAATCACTATATTTTATATACTTCTTACATTTAGCATTAGTGAACTAGTTTGGCTAGGATTTTTCACTGGCATGATTATGTTTTATTGGATAGGTTTTAGCTTTTACTATTTTGGGATGCCATATCTAATTCCACTTGTAATAATCGCCATCGGGCTTGTGTACGCGACTATGTTTGGATTTTTTGCTTATATTGCCAACCTACTAGAAGCGTTTACTAATACAAAGTTTCATATCATTTTTCGAGCAATATTAGCTGTTTATTATTTCGATATCGTTACGCTTTTTGGTTTCAACTGGTTCAAGCCTGAACTCTTTTTGGCTGAAACTTTTTTTGGTATATCAAAGCTTCATCTACTGCTGATATTGCTTGGCATTGCGGGCTTTGCGTCGCTTCAGAATAGACTTCGGTTTACTTTTGTGTTTTTACCGATTCTATCTATATCAATCCAGCAGCCACTAGAAACACCAAATATCAAAATATATTTAGCTAATACAAATACAAAATTTGAATCAAAATACAATCCGATAAATATCAGCAACAATCTCGACATCATAGACTCAGCTATCAAAAACGGGTATGATTTGGTCGCTCTCCCAGAGACATCTTTTCCTTTTCCACTGAATCGTTCGCCAGAAATTACAGACATACTACTAGAAAAAAGTCACCATATCTCTATCATATGTGGCTCGATAAGAGTTGATGGCAAAAGTACATACAACTCAAACTATCTTTTTAGCAATGGACATATGAGCACTTTTGACAAGGTAATTGGTGTTCCTTTTGGAGAAGTAAACCCTATGCCAAAATTTATGAGCGACTTTGTCAACAGGGTTTTTTTTGATGGTGCTGATGATTTCAAGACAGCTGAAAAGTTCTCGGACTTCGAAATAAAAGGTGTCAAATTCCGAAATGCAATATGCTACGAAGCCACAAAAGACGAAGCATACGAAGGTTCTCCAGCACAAATGATAGCCCTAAGTAACAATGGATGGTTTGTGCCTTCATTGGAGCCTGAATTGCAAAAAATGCTTATCACATTTTATTCGAAAAAATACAAGACTGTTGTTTATCACGCAGTAAATGAGAGTCCGTCTTTCGTTGTAAATTAGCTTATTCAAACCTTTAGGAGAGTGTTACTAAAATTACCACTTAAATAATAAGCTGTAAATGACGATTTGTGCGCATTGGCGGTCTAATCGCAGAAGACATAAGAAAAGGATTTTGAATGGCTGAAAAAGAAGAAAAACACGAAGAAGCTGCCGAAGGTGCTGAGGGTGGAAAAAGCAAAAAACCAATAATCATAATCATAGCGGTCATAGTTGTACTCGTTATAGTTGGTGTTGTAGTGGCTTTTATGATGATGAAAAGCGGTGACGAAGCTGCCAATCCAGAGGCTAATGGAACAGCCAAAGAGGGCAAAGCTAAAGAAGAAAAACATGCCAAAAAAGGCGAAGAAGGCAAAGTCGGACCAATGCTGGCACTAGATAAAATAGTTGTCAACCTTGTAAGTGAAACTGGCACAAGATATGTCAAAGTCTCAGTAGCTATCGAAATGGATTCGGAAGAAGTAATGGTAGAGGCAACGGCTAGAAAAGCTATCTTTCAAGACATCATAATATCAACACTATCGTCAAAAACAGCAGATGAGCTAATAACTCCAAAAGGCAAAGAGGCTTGCAAAAGTGAGATACTAGAAAAAGTAAATCCGACACTAAAAGATGGTGGAGCCAAAAATGTCTACTTTACAGACTTCTTGATTCAGTAAAACGACATGATAGGAATAGACATTGTCTCAATTGCGCGCATCGAAAAGATGCTACAAACACATGAGACAAAATTTCTAGCAAAATTTCTAAATGATGGTGAGTACCATTTGGCAAAAAACGCACAAAGTACAGCTGGGCTTTGGGCTGCAAAAGAGGCAGCATCAAAAGCTCTTGGCTGTGGGATTGGTGCTAGTTTATCATTTCACGACATGACAGTCACAAAAAATATCCACGGTTCGCCGTTTATCATGCTAAGCGATGAGGCGATGGGTAGGTTTAAAATCAAAAGAATACATGTCTCAATAACACACGACGGGGGGTTTTCTGCCGCCGTCGCCCTTGCTACACAACAATCCTTATAGCTCTTTTACCACCCAAGGTAGTCCGTACATATTGAGTGCTTCCATAAAAGGGTCTGGGTCAAACTGCTCCATATTCCACACGCCAGCTCTTATCCATTTGTCTTGTGCCATTAGCATCCCGCCGATAAACGCCGGAACACCTGTTGTATAACTTACGGCTTGCGAGTTTACCTCGGCAAAACACTTTTCATGGTCGCAAACATTGTAAATATAAATAGTTCGCTCCTTGCCGTCCTTGATGCCTTTCATATAGCATCCTATATTTGTAAGCCCTTTGGTTCTACCTGCTAAACTTGCTGGGTCTGGGAGAAGCGTTTTTAGTAGTTGGATAGGGATAATTTTCTGACCATTGTGTTCGACCTCGTCAATTCTCAGCATTCCTACATTTTCGAGGCATTTCATATGAGTCAGATAGCTTTGACCAAATGTCATAAAGAATCTGATTCGCTTCAAACCTTTTATGTTTTGAACAAGAGATTCCAGTTCTTCGTGATATAAAAGATAGCTATCTTTTGACCCAACCTCTGGATAATCCCACACCTGCATAATCTCCATAGGCGCGGTCTCAATCCATTTGCCCTCTTCCCAATATCTACCCTTTGCGCTTACCTCTCTCAGATTTATCTCTGGGTTGAAGTTTGTAGCAAAAGGGTATCCATGGTCACCAGCGTTACAGTCAAGTATATCTATAGAGTGAATTTCATCGAAGTAGTGTTTTTGCGCGTAAGCACAAAATACATTTGTCACACCTGGGTCAAACCCGCTGCCTAATACTGCCGTAAGACCAGCTTTTTCAAACAACTCTTTTTTTGCCCATTGCTCTTTGTACTCAAATTTCGCCGTGTCAGGATGCTCATAGTTTGCAGTATCAAGGTAGTGCACACCAGCCTCAAGGCAAGCATCCATAATAGTGAGGTCTTGGTATGGCAGAGCTACATTTATCACTAGGCTTACATTGTGTTTTTTGATAAGTGCGACAGTCTGCGCTACATCATCGGCGTCCACTTTGTCCACTTCGATGTGATAGCCTTTTGATTTTATACTGTTTGCTATTTTCTCACATTTATCTATACTCCTGCTAGCCAATACAACATAGCTAAACACATCCGTAGCAAATGCGCATT
Organism: uncultured Campylobacteraceae bacterium; assembly: GCA_964577355.1. GTDB lineage: Bacteria > Campylobacterota > Campylobacteria > Campylobacterales > UBA6016 > CAZNYV01. Next base: position 1,610 of record CAZNYV010000060.1, on the reverse strand, counting down.
TGTGAGCAACAACGCCACCTACTCCACCAGCACCAATTATCAACAGTCTCGACATAAATTCTCCTAAAACTTTTTCGTGATTCTACAAAAATATGGTTACGATTTTGTTATGCAGGTTTAAAAGACTCTTTGCTGACACAAAAATCCCTCAAAAAACACTCTGTTTCGCACATTGGATTTTTGGACTTGCAAATATATCTACCAAAGAGTACCAGCCCTTGATGAAGAGGGCTAAGGTCTGTTTTGAATGCTTTTACAAGCTCTTCTTCGGTCTTGCTTGCCGTTATTGATTTTGCGTTACCCAGCCTATGCGAAGTTCGAAACACATGAGTATCCACAGCCATATAGTTGTGTCCATAAAACTCAATCAAAAACACATGAGCTGTTTTCTGCCCCACACCACCGAGCTTCTGAAGTCTTGCTTCATCATTTGGTATCACTCCAACATAATCATCTACTAAAGTTTTTGCCATTTTGAGCAAATTTTCGGCCTTGTTATTAAAGAAGCTACAAGAGTTGATAAAACTCTTCAACTCATCCAAATTCGCATTAGCCATATCATACACTGTAGGGAATTTCTCAAACAACGCAGGTGTGATGATATTTACTCTTTTGTCGGTGCATTGTGCTGATAATATAATGCAAACCAAAAGTTCATAATCACTCCTGTAGACCAACTCAGTCTTCGCCTCTCCATAATGGGCTAGAAGCAACTCTTTTATCTTTGATATTTTTTCACTTTTTCTCATTTATACTCTCAATTATCCCATAACGATTAAATGCCACAAAATACACATTTCGCCGTCAATTATACATCAATTACGCGCACAAAGCAAAAATAGGCGAGCAGCATAAACACAATTTGGTATAATCCCAATGAATACATATTCAATTGAACCTCTAAAAGAGAAGCAATGATAAAAAAAATAGTTTTGATTTTGATTTTAATTCAAGGGATTTTGATGAGCTCAACCGTGGAATCAATCGATATTGACGGTAAAAAAATTGACATTATCTATGAACAAGACAAGTCGCTTCCAGTCGTGTATGCAAAACTTGTCTTCACATCTAGTGGGTCGATTGCAGACGGCAACCAAATAGGAGTTGCAAAATTTAGCGCAAAGATTCTAGGTGAAGGTAGCAAATCTCTAGGTAGTGTGAAGTTTGCCTCACTACTAGAAGAGAGGGCGATAAGGTTTTCTGCAGCGAGTGGAGTTGAGACGGCAATGCTTGACTTATCATCACTCAAAGAAGAATTTGACACAGGAATAAATGCAGTTGCGGATTTGCTAAAAAATCCAAACTTGACAAAAAGTAGCTTTGAAAAAGTACGAGCAAGCCTAATAGCAAGTAGTATCAAAAAAGAGGATGACTTCGACTATATCGCTGATGCCCTACTCAAAAAAAGTCTATTTGCAAACACGCCATTGGCATCTGACGGACTTGGCACAAGAGATGACATAAGCAAAATACGCCTAGAGGATGTCCAGAAGTTTATAAAAAATAACTACTGCAGAGCAAATTTGATAGTTACGATTGGTGGAGATATAGATTTGGCAACCGCAAAAGCTGAGGTGATGAAAATAGCTCTGGCTCTACCAGCTGGCAAG
>CAZNYV010000059.1:0-12181 GCA_964577355.1 uncultured Campylobacteraceae bacterium | reverse complement strand
GAGAGATGAAAAATTCTCTCCTCTATCTGTCAAAATTTTGTGTGCATACGCTTGATGACTTACATCAAAAATAAAAGGATCACTTGGCGCATCAAATACAAAGTGCATTGCAATAATAATCTCAACTGCACCAAGAGAGCTTGTTAGATGCCCACCATTGGCACCAACCGTATGCAAAATCTTGTGTCTAATCTCCTCGGCAACAATCTCAAGCTCCGCTATACTCTTTGTTTTTAGATTCATCATGCTTGCGTAGCCTCTTTTATAACTTTCTCAAGTCTTGACGCAATAGTGCCATCCAAGTTTCCCATCGGACTTAGGAGTATCACGCCTCCTTTTAGTATCGCATCATCTGCTTCCAATGTAACCTTTGTATTCTCAGATAGAGATTCGTTCAGAGCAGGCAAATCCTCGCTATTAACTTTTATAGTTACACTTGAAGCGTCTTGAAGTTTTGACAGCAACTCTTTTGCCAACATCGTGGCAACTTGTGAACTTTTAGTAGATAACTCAACCTTGATAACCTCTGACCCAATTGCTAGAGCCGTGGTTACTAGCTCTTTTTGTATATCTTCTAGCTTTTTATCAAAAGAAGCTATACAACCATCCAACTTCAAGACAGACCCACTAAGCATCTTTTCTTTGTCTTCCAGCTCTCTCGCATAATTACCACTAATCTCTTCCGAACAAGCTTGGTATCCTTGCTGGTAATACTCACCCTTAGCCTCAGCAACCGCAGCATCTCTCTCGGCATCTTTTGCCTCCAATGCCATCTCGTATTTCACTACTTTGTCGGTTAACTCTTCTATTTTTTGATACAAAAGTTCTATTGTTTTGTCATCTGGAACGACAACTGGTACATCCGAAATATGTTCCAGATTGTCACCACTATGAAGTTGGGTCGCATTGCCAGCCGACTCATGTTCAGATAAAGAGGTAGATTTATGACCTAAACTCTCCGTTAGAGATACAAACTCGTCATTATCAAACTCTTCTTCGTCAGAAAGTCCACTAACTGAACCAAACTCATATTCAGTAATAGTATATTTGTTTCTATTATGGTTATTAATTACTCTGCCGCTAGACAATTTTTATCCTATACAGATTCATCTGAATCGCCGACTTCTATTACACCTTGTTCTACAAGTTTTTGTACTGCATCAACAATTCTTCTTTGCGCTGCTTCTACCTCTTTTAGTTTGATAGCACCTAGGAATTGTAGCTCTTCCATCATCGCATCCGCCGCTTTTTTGGACATATTGGTAAATATTTTCTCTTTGAGCTCTTCTGGGGCTGTTTTGAGTGCTGGGAGTAGGTCTTTTTTGTCAACATTTTTGATGATTTCTTGGATTGCTTTGGAATCAAGTTTGGCAATGTCCTCAAATGTAAACATCATATCTTTGATAGCTGTAGCAAGTGTCTCATCTGCTTGTTCGATGTACGAAATGGTCGCTTTTGCGCTTTTTTGTGGCAATCTGTTGAAAATGTGTGCAAAAGCTCTAGGTCCACCGACTTCGACTTTGAATGTAGTGAGTGACTCTAGTTTGTTTTCTAGTATCGTAGATACTTTTTTGATAATCGCGGGTGAGATGTCGCCAAGGTTTGCCATTCTCATCGCAACCTCGGCTCTAAGGTCATCCGAGAATCTATTTAGAACTTCAGCCGCGCCGCTTGCATCCATGTGAGCCAAAATAAGTGCGATAGCTTGCGGGTGCTCATTGACGATAAAGTCTGCCAATTGCTGAGGCTTGATTTTGTGAAGAAACGAGAAGTTTTGACCTGTTTGCATGCTTTTTGCGAGCTTGTCGAGAACTTTTTTTGCTTCGTCCGCACCTAGAGCCTTGAACAAAATCTCTTTGGCATACTCCATACCACCGCTCGTAATGTACTGATTGGATTGAGTAATAGCGTAAAACTCTTCGAGGATTGCAGTACCTATTTGCTTGTCTATTGTTTGCGAATTGGCAATATACTTAGATACAAGTGTAATAGCATCGACACTCATATGTGAAAAAATTTGCGCAGAAACTTCTTCGCCCATCATGTTTAAGAATATTGCTATTTTATGTGCGGTTGATAACTCATCATATTCTTGTTGCAGCTGTGGCGACAGTGTCATAGAGGTCTCCTTTTCAGTGAATCGCCTTGCATAGCAAGCTCATCTGCCAAAAGAGCCTGTAGCATTTCAGCAACTTCAATAGTTTTATCTTCTGTTAGCTCTCTTAGTTTTTCTAGTAGCACTTCGTGTTTCAAGTGGTCTTCGCTCATAGAGCCACCCATGCCAAGTTTTTCTGTAACTCGTTTTTTTAGCTCGTTTAGTTTTGAGCTCGCATCGTCTTCGATCTCGTCCTCTGTAAAGATTTTTTTTCTCTCTGTCTCTTCGTCAACAGGCAGCTCGACCATTCTCTGCGCGAAAGGTGCGATAACTTTTTTGTAGAGAATGAACAAAAGTACAAAAACAAGTAGATATTTTAGGGCATTAGTCAGAGGTTTGATGATATATGCATACTCGGTAACTACGCCTTTTAGGCTTTTCAGGTCAACTTGTTCTCTGTTGAATTTGAAATTTTGCACACTTACTTCATCGCCTCGTTTTTGGTCAAAGCCTATTGACTGCTTAACTAACTCATTTATTTTTGTTAGCTCGTCAGGGGCTAGTGCGATATATTTTTTCTCAGCCTTAGCATCTTTTGGGTCAGCTTCATATCTGCCATCTACGACAACTGCAGCCGTAATTCTTTTGATAGTTGCAAACTCACCTTTGGTATTTGAGACTGTTTTTGATATTTCATAATTTGTTGTGCCGGAAGTCTTGCTATATTTTTCTGGAGAATTTTGACTCTCTATACCTTGAACAGGCCCTATATTGCTAACAGCTCCTGGTACACCGCCAACCTCCGCTGGCTTTGCACCTTCTCTCTTTTCTTCACTATTTTGTTCGCTTCTGACAACACTATTTGGGTCATACACTTCAGATGTCTGATTTTTGCGAGAGAAATCAAATTCGATTGTCACCCTCGCAGCAACACCATCCTTGCTACCGGCCAAAGGCAAAAGCATATTTACAATCTTGTCCTCATATGCTTTTTCATAATCTTTTTTGTACTTAATCTGAGCCTTGGCAAGGTCACCCTCTACCGCATCTTCAGTATCAGAACCGAGCAAATCTCCGTTTTCATCAATCAGTTTTACATTTTCTGGGGTCATATTAGTAACGGCTGACGCTACTAGGTTTTTGATACCCAATACTTGTTTGTTGGAGAGCTTCATCTCTGGTTTGAGTGTGAGCGTTACAGAAGCTGTAGGAGGAGCACTTTTGTCGGCAAAAACACTCTCTTTTTGCTCGGCCAAATGGATTATTGCTTTCTGAACCGAAGTAATACTTTCGATAGTTTTGGCAAGCTCTCCCTCTAGTGCTCTTTGGTGTTTTATATTTTGTTCAAAATCTGTAGCACCAAAGTCTTGTTTGTCGAACAACTCAAATCCAACACGGCTATCTTTGAGGATACCCGCGGACGCAATAGATATTCTCTGCTTGTTGACTTGCTCGGCGGGTATTCTGATTGTACCCTCGTCTGTAATCTTATACGGGATTTTTTGCTTATCGAGCTCAGCCGCAATCAAGCCAGCATCTTTTGGAGCCAATCCCTCAAAAAGCGTGTTGTATCCATCATCTTTTTTTGAGCCACTAACACCACTAAAAATTATCAAAAAAGAGAGCAAAGCAACAACACCAACAACAGAGCCTGCTAGTGCAATTCTTTGGGCCTTACTTAGCCTGCTTACAAGCTCTGTCAGTTGTGTTATGAGTGCTTTAATATCCATCTTATGCCACTACCTTATAAACCTCTTCAAAATGTGCAAAAAATTTCTCATTCTGCTTCTCGGTACCTATCGTCACCCTAATGCCATTGATATTATAGCTGGTCAAATCACGAACAATCACACCCCTCTTCATCAATTCACCAAAAATCTCTTTTGATGAACCCTTTGGCAAAAGAAGTGTAATAAAATTTGTATAGCTTGGAATTGTTTCTATGTTTAGATTTTTAGCAAAATCTTCATATTTTTTCATCTCGCGAAAATTCATCTCTATAGACGAACTCACAAACTCATCATCACCAAGTGCTGCTAGTGCTGCTTTTGCAGAGAGTGTTGTAACATTAAAAGGTGGTCTAGTCTTGTAAAGCGCTTTTGTAACGCTTTCGCTTGCGACCCCATACCCAACCCTCATTCCGCCAAGTCCATAAGCTTTTGAGAATGTACCTAGGTAAATTGCATTTGGATATTTTGAAATCAACTCTTTTGGTTCAATTTTTTTATCCTCATCTTTGAAGCCTGCATATTCCATATATGCACAGTCCACCACTACTGCTGTTTGTGGGCCAAAATATTCAATAAGCTCATAAACTTCCGACCTATCAAAGCACTCACCAAGAGGGTTGTTCGGTACACACAAGAACACTACTTTTGGTTTGTGCTCATCAAAACAAGCCTTGAACTGTTCAACATTGTGATACGGACCATCAGTTCTGACAATTTTTGCACCGCAAAGCTTCGTGTAAATCTCATACATAGCAAATGTCACTTTGCTCATCAATACCGAATCACTCTTGTCCAATATAGCTTTTGTTATAAATTCCAAGACTTGATCACTGCCAGCCCCCAAAATAAGCTCTTTTGCATCCACGCCAAACTTATGACACAAAGCATTTTTGAGCTCGTAATAACTGTCATCTGGGTACAAGAAGGCTTTGCTCGCACTCTCTATTATCGCCCGCACTGCTTTTGGGGATGCACCGTTTGGGTTTTCGTTGCTCGCCAGCTTCACAACATCACTAGGCTCTAATCCATAATCTCTGACGACAAGCTCGATAGGTTTGCCAGCTTCGTATACAGTAATGTCGTCTAATATTTCGTTGAATTTCATCATTTCCTCTTGCCTATACAGCTTTGGCATAGCTGCCAAGCCATTTAATATTTTTGTGATTTTTTATCATATTCGCGATTTTATCATCATCTATATGACCCTCAAAGTCTATATAAAAAATATAGCTAAACCCAGCGTTTCTAGCTGGTCTTGAGTCGATTTTGGTCAGGTTGATACCAATAGACTCAAAACTCTGCAAGAAAGTTACAAGTGAGCCTGGACGATTTTCTATCTCAACAAGAGCAGATGTTTTATCAGCTCCACTTGGTGCATTTTTAAAATCAGAAACTATAACAAATCTCGTCTCATTAAACCCACTATCTTCTATGTTTTCGAACATTACTGGCAGATTGTAGATTTTGGCTGCGATATGCGAACAAATAGCCGCAGAATTTGGGTCATTTAGAGCCATTTCTGCCGCTTTTGTAGTCGATGTTGTTGGTACAAACTCAGCATCCCTCAAACCTATCTCATCGATAAATTTTCTACACTGTGCATAAGCTATATCTTTTGAATAAATTCGCACTATTTCGTTCGAATGAAGCGCCCTTGATGCCAATGAGTGGTGGATTTTCATAGAGAGTTCAGCTACTATTTTGAGCTCGCTCACGCCCAGCAAATCAAGAGTCTCAGCCACTACGCCCTCAGAATTATTTTCTATAGGTACTACGCCAAATTTTGCTTTTTTATTTTCAACACTTCTAAAAACACCAGTTATCGAGTTCATCGGCAAATATTCACTAACAGCCCCAAAAACACTCTCGGCCGCTTGATGAGTGAAGCTGCCTTCTGTTCCTAGAAATGCTACATTTTCGGCTCGTTCAAGATTTCTTGAAACTGCAAAAATTTCAAGATAAATCGCTTTTATTGCCTCTTTTGACAGAAGCCCACCACTTTTTTCGTTGAGCTCGCCTAGTCTTTGGAGTATTTGTCGCTCCCTCTCAGGTCTATAGATACTCTCATTCTTGGAGTGCTTGATTCTGCCCACTTCACGAACAAGCTCCATCCGTGCATTCAAGAGGCTCAGCATCTCATCATCAATCGTGTCTATTTTTACTCTAACTTCATCTAAACTTAGCACTTGTCCACCTTTGCAAAATCTACATCAGCAATAGTATCATACACCTCACAAGGTCTGACACCTTCAGACAAAAACGGAATTATCTCATCTGCTTTTCTATGCTTGCCACTTAGCACCAAAATTGTCTTCATGCCAAGTTTTTTAGCACCAACCAAATCCCCGATGGCATCATCAGATATGATACAAATCTCCTCAAAAGACTCGGCACCAACTAGCTTTTTTGCCTCGCTATAAAAATCTACACTAGGTTTTCCAACCACTATGGCTTTGGTATTGGTTGCATACTCAAGTGCCCTAAGTATAGCGCCTAGACCTGGGTATTTTCTGCCATTTTTGGCATATATGGATGTCTCGTGCATTCCTACTAGTTTGGCACCAGATTGAATCATCTCAACAGCATCTGCCAAATCATCGTATGATAGGTTTTCCTTGAGTGATACGACTAAATAGTCTGGGGCTTTTTCATCGAAAACATAGCCAGCAACCCTAAGTGACTCCACAAAACCACTATTGCCAATAGCCCAAATCTTTTTGCCATCTACGATGTCTTGCAATGTAGCAAATGGGTCTAAGTATTGATTGTTGTCAAACTCAAAACCAAGCCCACGAAGATAGCTCATAAACTCACTACTTTGAAATTTTGTATTGTTCGTGATTAGAGCAAAATGCGCATTTGCTTCTTTGAGTTTGCGTACAAATTCTACTGCTCCAGCAATAGGTTTTCTGTCGGAATCATCTATAATCGTACCTTGAACATCGATAAAATATTTCAAATCAGATACTCTTTTTCTAGCGATATGACATCCTCGAAACTCTCGCGTCTTCTTATAACCCTGTCATTTCCGCCCTCAACCGCAATTTCAGCAGCTCTACCTCTAGTGTTGTAATTGCTACTCATAGAAAAACCATACGCTCCAGCACTATGAATAACTAGCAAATCTCCATGCTCCGTAGCTGCAATCGGCTCATCTTTGGCAAAAAAGTCGCCACTTTCACATATAGGTCCAACAATATCAGCTGGTGTTTTCTCACCACTTTTACCATCTACCTCTACACCATGAAAAGCGTCATAAAGTGTCGGGCGAATAAGGTCATTCATGCCACCATCCACAATAACAAATCTCTTGCTACCAGTGGTTTTTTCATACATTGTTCGTGTCAGGAAATAACCACCATTCGCCACCAAAAATCTCCCTGGCTCGCAAATAATCGTCATATCAAGTCCAGTCATGGTCGAAAGAATCGCCTGTGCGTAATCATATGGCTCGATAGTTGTTTCATCAAAATATTTAACACCGATGCCACCACCAACATCAAAAAATTTCAAATCTATCTTGGCAGAGATAAGCTCTCTGGCGAACTCCGCTACGATTCCAGCAGCTTCACGAATAGGCTCAAGCTCTGTTAGTTGCGAGCCTATATGAAAATGGATACCAACAGGCTCTAGGTTGGCACTATTTTTGGCATGTAGATATATCTCTCTAGCACTCTGCACATCTACTCCGAACTTGTTTTCACTAAGACCTGTAGAAATATATGGGTGAGTTTTTGCGTCTATATTCGGGTTGACCCTGACGGAGATTCTAGCCTTTACACCCAGCTCTTTTGCTATCAGTTCGACTCTTTGCATCTCGGCATAGCTCTCAAGATTGATAAAAAGTATATCGAGATTCAAAGCCTCTCTAATTTCGTCGTCATTTTTGCCGACACCAGAAAAGATTACTTTATACTTTGGTACACCAGCCAAAAGAGCTCTTTTGACCTCGCCAATAGAAACACAATCAGCTCCAGCACCAAGAGAGGCAAAATGTTTGATAACTGACAGATTGGAGTTTGTTTTTATCGCATAACACAATAGACTTTTTCTAGCATTAAAAGCATTTTTTAGCTGTTCATATTGAGCTGAAAAGTGGTCAAAATCGTATACATACAAGGGTGTTGAGTATTTTTGGGCAAGAGTTTGGAAATCCATAAACGACCTTATGAAAATATATTAAAAAATAAGGTCGATTGTACTTAAAAAGAGCTAAAACTGGCCTCTCAAAATAGCTTATGAAAACAGTAAATTTGAAGCGGAAGATTAGCGCTGGCTCAGCTGTCTAATTTCCGTTCTCTTCTAATTTTTGCGCCTTTCTATTGGCTATCTCTTCTTCAATCTTGAGCCTGTCATAAATCTTGAGTATGGATATAAATAGTGCCGTTGCTGCAGGGCCAAGTATGATTCCCCAAAAACCAAATGCGCTCATACCAGCAATAACTGCAAAAAATATCAATAATGAATTAATATCTGTTTTGGTTTTGGATATTTTTCTATTGACAAAATCAATGATAATTGGTTTGATAAAAGTATCGGCAACAATTGATATTGTAACAATCGTGTATATTGCTATCAAAAGTGCTTCAAATGAATTTCCAAGGGAAAACTCATATAGTGCCATAGGCAGCCAGAGTAAAGCTGCGCCTACAACTGGAATAAGTGAGCAAAAACTAAATGCTATACCCCAAAATATTGCATCATATCCAATATACAACATCAGCAAAGAGAACAAAAAGCCTTGGAGTATTGCATTTAAGACAGTTGAGTACATAACAACACTCATTACTTTTGAAACTTCGCTAAAAATCAACTCAGAATCAGTTGTCTTTAGCGGTAGAACTCTTTTTATAAAACCCAAAATCTTTCTGCCATATAGATTTGCAAAAAAGTAAAACACCAAGATGACGACAACATTTGCAAAAAATACCAAACTATCTTGACCGATTTTTGACAAAATTGCATTTGCCTTGTCTATATAAATATCATATTTAAAGTCATAAAGAGTGTTTATGACTAGACTTTTGAGATGATCATCAAAATTCAAAAGAGCTATGTTGTTAACAAGCAGAATCCTGATTTTTTCAAAAAAAGCAACATTAAAACTGCTCATATGAGATACAACTTGCAATAAAAAATATATCATCGGACCGAATAATACAAGAGCTAGCACAACCGTCATAATAGTCGAAACAATGACCTGATGTCTGATTTTTATCAACAAAAAAGAGTAGCTTTTTGATGTAGCAATAGTCAAAAGTGCAGCTATTATGATACTAAGCAAAAAAGATTTATACACTTCACCAATCAAATAGAGCACTATCACAAACAAAATATTTAGAAAAGTAACTGGTTTTATCATCTAAAAGCTCCTACTCCATATCAAACAAAGTTTTTTTATCCGCAAAAGACAATCCCAAAGCTTCAAAAGTCTTTGCCGTAGCAATTCTGCCTCTTGGAGTACGCTCGAGAAAACCATTTGCCAATAGATACGGCTCAAAAACATCTTCAATCGTATCGCTGTCTTCGTTTAGTGCAGCTGAAATCGTATTGAGCCCAAGCGCCCTGCCTGCCGAGTTGGCAAGAAGAGTCAAAAGCCTAATATCCATATCATCAAACCCTTGCTCATTTACACCAAGCTGATGAAGTGCTGACATGGTAGTGTTGGCTTGAATCGTTTTTTCGTTGTTCACTTCTGCAAAATCCCTAACTCGTTTGAGTAGTCTAAGCGCAATCCTAGGCGTACCACGAGAACGCTTCGCTATCTCCATGGAAGCACTAGTATCACATGGTTTATTCAGCTTGACGGCTGCATTTTGAACAATTTTGGCTAGTTCGCTAGGCTCATAAAATTGCAATCTAAAGTGCATACCAAATCTATCTCTCAGAGGTGAACCAAGAGCTCCAGCACGAGTTGTAGCACCTATAAGTGTGAAACGCGGCAAATCTATCTTGACTGTTTGTGCAGCAGGACCAGAGCCTATGATAATATCGAGACGGAAATCCTCCATAGCCGAGTAAAGAATCTCCTCAACCGAAGCGCTTAGCCTGTGAATTTCGTCAATAAAAAGAATATCACCCTCGGAGAGGTTTGTCAGAAGTGCTGCTAAGTCACCAGATTTTTCTATCATTGGAGCCGCTGTTACTTTGAGGTTCGCTTCCATTCTCTTGGCTATTAGGTTTGCCATTGTAGTCTTACCAAGACCTGGAGGTCCAAAAAATAGTGCATGGTCGATACATTCACCACGCATCTTGGCTGCAGAAATCGAGACTTCTAGTAGTTTTTTGATTTTCTCTTGACCAATATACTCATCCCAAAGTGAGGGACGCAGGCTCTGTTCGTAGTCATTTTCATACTCGAAGCGCTCAACCTCTACAAATCGCTCCATTAGTAGCTTTCACTCTTTTTTGGAAATGCACCAGCCTTGACATCTTTTGAGAACTGATCAAATGCACTCTTTGCAAGAGTGGCGCCATCCATATATTTGCGTACAAATTTTGGTGTAAATTCCTCAAAAAATCCAAGCATATCAGACCAAACAAGCACTTGCCCATCAGTACCAGCGCCAGCCCCTATGCCTATTGTCGGCACACTCATCTCTTTTGTAATATTTTTTGCAACTTCACTTTTGACACCCTCGATAACAATAGCAAAAACGCCAGCCGACTCAATAGCCAAGGCATCAACCAGCAATCCGTCTTCATCCTCTTTTGTCTTGCCTTTTACTTTGTAACCGCCATCTTTTCGTACACTTTGCGGCATCAATCCAATATGACCCATCACAGATATTCTATTATCACACAAAGCTCTGATTATGTGTGCCTTCTCAGCTCCACCCTCCAGCTTGACTGCATCCACTCCAGCCTCTTTATACGCTCTTATAGCATTTTTGACTGCTGTTTTTTCATCAATATCACTACCAAACGGCATATCGAAAATCACAAAACTACTAGGCGCCCCCCGTCTGACCGCCTTGGCATGATAAATCATCTCATCCATCGTAATATCAAGTGTGTCGACCTTGCCCCCAAAACTCATATTTAAACTATCACCAACAAGTATCATATCTGCTTGAGGCGCCATCAGTCTGGCAAAAAGCGCATCATAAGCCGTGATTACGACCAGTTTTTCTTTTGATTTTGCTAATTTTATCTCATCTAGCGATTTCATTTATTCGCCCTCATCTTCGTCAATATCTCTTTCGCCCCTTTTTTTGGCAGTTATAATAATAGGAGTGCCTTCAAAATCGAAGTTTTCCCGTAGTTGATTTGCAAGGTATCTTTTGTAGCTAAAGTGAATCGAAGGAAAATTCATAACAAGTGATATTTTCGGTGGTTTGGAGCCATATTGAACTGCAAATTTGATTTTTGGAATTCGCCCATGATCTGACGCCAGAGCGTGTTTTTGCGTAGCAAATTTGATAACATCATTTAGTTTTTTGGTTGGTATTTTTTGTGCATAATTGGCATATATTTTGACGATTTGCTCAAGAATTTTCGGCACTCTCTTGCCACTAAGAGCACTAACTGTCACGATTGGAGCAAAATCCAAGAACCTAAACTTTCGTTTGACTTCTGCCAGAATTTCTTCTGAATCTCTCGTAATCAAGTCCCATTTGTTGAGCACAATAATTACTGCACATTTATGTTTATCAATAAAACCAGCAACCTTTTCATCTTGCTCCACAAAATCGTCACTTGCATCAAGAGTTAGTATCGCAATATTGGCACGATCGAGAACTTTTTCGCTTCTATCGAGTGCCCATTTTTCTATTCCGATGATTTTTGAGCGCTTTCTGATACCTGCCGTATCAATAAAAGTTATCTTCTGACCTTCGTACTCATAAACCTCATCAACCGGGTCAATCGTCGTACCAGCTACAGAGCTTACAATTGAACGATTTTCGCCAATAATGGCATTTAATAATGAGCTTTTGCCCACATTTGGACGACCGATGATTGCGACTCTGATTTCATCGTCATGGAGTAAGTGCTCCGTTTCCTCTTCGTCGTCGTCATCCAAAAAGTCTTCCAAACTCTCATCTTCATCATCAAAAACTTCATCATCAGTCTCTTCACTAACCGTATAATTTTCTAGCCAAGTGAGAAGTTTTGTCATATTTCTATTGTGCGAAACGGATATAAAGAAATAGTCCTTTGCCCCGAAGCTCATAAACTCCCAACCGTTTTGCTCTTCTTTGTCGTTGTCAGTTTTGTTTACTATCAAGGCGATTGGTTTTTCTAGTTTGCAAAGCTCATAAAAAAGTCTCTTCTCATCCTCCCTAGGAGGCTCTTTGCCATCAACCATAAACAGTAACACATCAGCTTCTGCTGCACTTGCCATTGATTTTTCTTT
>CAZNYV010000058.1:0-12346 GCA_964577355.1 uncultured Campylobacteraceae bacterium | reverse complement strand
AGTCTATAAAACTGATTACGCTATTTTTCATATCCGTACGGTTTATCATTATAACACTTTTTCTCTCAATCTGCAACGATACAACTGCTCCAAGTTCCAATGATTCTCTGGAGTATGCAAAGCTGATAATATTCTTATTTTTCGCAACATTTACCGCTTTTTTTATATTTGCGTCGCTAGAGTCCAATATATACATCAAGCTCATATCCTGTTTTGACAGAGATGAAAAATCTACAGAAACAACTTTTAACGCATAACCACCGATTTTACCGCCAGTTTTACTATTAATCGTACTCACCATGTCTCGCGCCAAATCAATATCATCTGCATCATGAGCTATAACCAACAAGACCTTTCCATTGACCAGCTTGTTTGGCAAATCCTTGTCTAACAAAGCTATACGAGGCAATACTTGAGCCTGTGCATCTAATATCTGCTCGTCATATCCAAAACATATCGTCATAAGCAATAGTATGGAAATAATTATTCTCATATCTAAAACCTAGTATATATTTTGAAAAATAGATATCTACCGCCCATTGGGTAGTCTCCAGGATAGCCACCAACTGGACTAGGATACAAAATTGTAGCATCAGCAATATTTTTTACACCAAACTGCGCCCCCCATATTTTGCGAGGCGCATCATAGCTAACAGACAAATCAGCTGTCGAATATGCTGGTGTTTTGGCTCTAGTATCACCCATCATACGAGCCTTTTCACCAATATACATAAGCATCAGCCCACTAGAGAAACCCCTGCCCCAATCTCGCACCCACGATGACTTAACCATATGTTCTGCAGTTCCAGGCATATCGTAGCCATCACTAGCACCACTATCAATAACACCTTTTGCATATGAGTATCCAAGATATACAAAATCATATTGAGTCAAATTTCTTCGAAGCTCTATTTCGCCACCATTTATAGTAGCGCCACCAGCATTTTGGAAGTGATAGCCACCGCTATAAGGCATCAATGCTATTTGGTTTGTATTGATTAGATGAAACAGGTTTATACTTGCGGAATCTTCTGTGGAGAGTTTTCTGATATATTGTGCTTCGTATGAAGTAACCCTCTCTGCTTGAAGATTGCTATTGCCATTCCTAGCAGGATTGTTCATCGTGTACATCTCTTGCCAAGATGGAGCACGATATGATGTATTGGTCAGAAGTTTGTATATATCATCTCTGTTTGGCTGATAAACCAAGCTGACATGGTAATCGTTTTGTATTGCCAAATCACTTGCTTTATCACTGCTGCCACCAAAGGCTAATGCTACTTTGTCGGAAATATTATAATTGTCGCTAATATAGAGCTTTGTTGTGACCCTTTTTGCACTGGCATCAAAAAATGGGTAAGTGTTCGTGTAGTCAACCATAGCACTATTACTCGTCGGTGTATTTGTTCTGTCGGTTGTTATGGACTTTAGGTCTATGTTTTTTTCATTTATATACTTTGCACCAGCAGTGATGGCATGAGACTCAATGCCAGAGTATTTAAAAGTTGTCCCAGCGTAGTAAGCTCTTTGAGTAATGGATAAATCCCCCCAGTAACCATTTGGGAAAGTTGTGTAGTTTCCTGGCATACCAGATGTAGGCAAACGAGCACCATCAGGGAGCGTTTTAGCAAAACTACTCCAACCATCCTCCATGTAGCCAACTTTTGCTTCCATATTCAAATCACGAGACAAATCATGTATGTATTTTGCCTCTATATGCCAAGGGGTTCCACTTTGTTTGCTATCTGGATTCGGGATAGCATTCAGATTTCCAAAGGCGTCTCCGAGCTCATATTTAATAGCCCTAGCAGTTAGCGTAAAACCTCCATTTGACGCAACCAATCCAAATGCGTGGGTGCTTAGATTGATTGGAACCACACCGCTTGAGGCATAAGCAGCATTCCCCAAAGGTGCATCATTTCCATTTGTATGAATCTGCAATGAATTTGAGTACACAAACAACTCACTATGTAGATTCCAGTCCCCAGCCTTGCCATTATAAAAAGTGCCGAAAGACTTAGCATTAAATCCACCAGCGCCTGCAAACGCTTTTCCGCCGGCTTTTGCAGCATCTTCAGCATATGTGACAACACGAATACTTCCAGCATAACCGCCTTCATCCGCCTCAAATGCTCCAGAACCCCTGATAACCTCTATTCGCTTTATCATTTCAAGTGGAACATCCAAATATGGACTATAACTCTGAAATGTTCTATCGTTAACCAGCACGCCATCAATAAAAAGCTTACTCTGACCGTATGCAAACGGATTTGAACCCCTAAAAATAGGTATCTGATTGTAAATATTATCCACACTAACATCTACACCAGGCAAAATCATCATAGCGTCTTTTAGAGTCAAGCATCCCATCGCCATTAGCTTGTCAGAACTCCAAACAGAGAGAATATAAGGCTGATAATCTATGTTTTGTTTTGTGGCAATCGCTGACTTTGTAATATTTTGCAAATCCTGAGTCAGGTCAGCTATTTCTTGAGGCTCCTCTGCATGCAAAGCCAACGCTAGACAGGCAGAAATAGATAGAATTTTTACACCCATGCGGTGTAACTCGGTTTGTAGACTCATATTAATCCATCTGCATATTATGTTGTATGTATTATTGAGAAAAGAAGCTTAAAGAAAAAGTTTTTTAGCGCCTTCCAGCGAACCATCCAAAAAGCTACTATACTCGATTCTAACAGCTCTGGATGAACTTCCAAAAAATTTAGCTGAACAACTATTTGTTATTTTATCAACCAATTGAATGTTATTTTGAGCTACACCGCCACCAAAAACGATTACTTCTGGGTCAAAAAGTGCAATCACAGTAGATAGAGCGTGCGAAACTCCATCTACAAAATCATCTACAATCACTTTTATGTTTTTATCCTCACTCTTCATCATTTGCCCCAAATCTGCATCTTCAAATCCAAGCTCTCTCATGCGAGATTGAAGTGCTGCGCCAGAACAAAACAGCTCCAAACAATCATTTTTGCCACAGCCACAAACTCGGTTTGAAGTTCTAAAAGGGATATGACCTATCTCACCAGCCATATTATGCCCACCTCGGACAACAGCGCCATTGCTGAGAATAGCAGAACCAAAACCAGTGCCAATATATAGCAATACCATATTTTTGACATCGGCGCGCACCGAAGATTCAGCCAACAAGGCACATTTGAGGTCGTTGTCTATCTTGCACTCAATGGAGTATTTGCTAGAAAAGTAATGCTCAAAATCTATCGGCTCAGTTGATATATTGGGAGCTGAGACTATTTTGCCATTATGGACTTGTCCAGCAAAAGAGGCTCCTAGTCTTGCTGGAGAATATTTTTCTACCAGCTCTTCGATTTTGGATATAAACGAAGAGTCTGTTGCAAAAACACCGCTCAAAACCTCTCCATCTCCCTCCAAGTACCAACGAAACCTTGTCCCGCCGATGTCAAGATAGAGCGCTTTCAATCGCAATAAACCCGAAAGTCAATATGCGGGAAAATAGAGTTCTTATCCTCCAATTTGAGCAAAAACTGTTCATCCACCTCATGCCTCGCAAAAGCACTACTCAGCTTCAAAAAGTTTGAAATATGCTCTTTCGTCCGTTTAGTACTATACTCCACAGCCGTCTTGGTGGTCATCAAAAAAGCCCAATCTGAGCTTTGAGCCAACAACAGTTCACGGCAGAGCTGATTTAAGACGCGCGTGGTGAAGTGATTGTTGTTATGCTTGTGCTGATTTGCCAGCTCGCACATAAGGTCACCAATACGGTGCAGATGTCTATATATCCAGTCGTTGGCATTGTTGAGCCAAACATCATAATATCGCTTGTCGCCCCACGAAGAAGGGTTTGGAGTACACACTTGATTGGATGGATAGATAGACTGATATTGCATTGGAGTGATGGCTTTTATCTCTCCTCTAGCGTCCAATTCTTTGAATAGATAGTATAGAAAATCGGGCCCCTCAAACCACCAATGCCCAAAAAGCTCAGCATCATAAGGAGAAACCACAACAGGCAATCTATCATCAACGAACTGCGATATATGCTCTATCTGTGCTACTCTATTTTGATGAAAGTTTGCCGCATGTGCTCTAGCTTTATAGTCTGCATTAGCAGGATTATAAACCTCTTTGAACTCAGCTTCTCCGGTTACTCTATGGTATTTTAGCCCAACAAAAACCCTTGTACCGTCTGGGCAGATATATGGCTTGATATACTCATAATCAAGGTCAAATCCAACATCACGATAAAAATCACGATAATCAACATCCCCAGGATACCCCTCTTTGGAGCTCCATACCTGCTTTGAACTCTCTGGGTCTCTACCAAATGCCATGACACCTTGAGGCGTATAGATAGGTGCGAACACTCCATATTTTGGGGTCGGCTTGGCATATACCAGCCCATGTGAATCCATCAAAAAAAACTTGATGTTGTATTTCGCCAAAACTTCGTCAAGACCATCATAATAAGCACACTCTGGAAGCCAAATACCGTTTGGTTGGACTCCAAAATGCTTTTTGTGCGTGTCGACAGCTATAGATATTTGAGTTTCTACTATTTTTGGATTGACACTCAGAAGCGGTAGGTAGCCGTGTGTAGCGCCACAAGTGATGATTTCCAAATTGCCCCTATTGGCAAAATACCTATAGCCATTGAGCACATTGAAGTCCAAAAACCCGACAAAAAACTCTCTAATCTTTGTAAATCTATCCAAATAAAAATGGCTTATTTCATGAAAGTGTGGATCGTTCTCGCATCTTGCAATCTCTTTATGACAAAGTTCTAGCATTCTATTGAGATGAGATAGATATTTGTCCATAAGATGTTTGTCATCTAGCATCTCAGCAAGAGGAGGCGTTATGGATGTTGTCATCGCAAAATCAACACCCTCGGATTCTAACTGACGAAACCTCATCAGTAGTGGAATGTATGTCTCACTAATAGCTTCAAAAAGCCAATGTTCTTCTAGAAAATAGTCATGCTCAGGATGTTTTACAAACGGTAGATGCGAATGCAGTACCGGAATCCAATATCCTTTCATCTGCTACGCCTTGGTCGAAAGAGTAAAGCTTGAGTGTGCGAGAGAGGATTTGATATTTTTGTTTTGTTTTCGTAGATACTCCAGCTCCCTGACTATATCAATAGACGAAAGGCTTGCACCGCTAGCGATAGAAGCCTTGATAATATGCTCAAGATGCTCGCTTCTACTCATCCAAAACTCATCCGTCGAGAGTGTGACATCATCAGATGGTGTAGAGAAGATATTTGATCTCATCATCTCTACAAAACCGCCATCCCTCTCAACACCGATAACTGCCTGTATTTTTCTGTTTGGAATATGAATATTTATAAATCTACTAGAAACCAGCTCTGCTATATGAAAATTCATCAGCTCAGACACACTATCATCAGCCATCAATTTCAACAACAACTCCGAATCCGTAGCCAAATATCTCTCCAAGAGTGCTTGTGTAATTTCCCAATAAACATAAACCGTGTTAATATTAACACTCATACACCTCAGCGTATCAACACCATAAGAATCAGGCAGCTCATACTCATCATCCGTGAGTAGGACTATGTCATTTGCAAATTTATCTATCGCATGTTCAGCCGAGGAAACGCCCGCTGCACTTATGCTCTTATTTAGCAGCTCCAATGTATTGCTCAGTTCACTTGCCATTTACGCCCCCTTTGTATATTTTGCAACATCATACACCTTTTTGACTACAAAAATATTACCTTTTGACATTTATAAAAAACTCTGCGGCTTCTACTGGTAAAACAGAATTAATCATAATCCCACTACCAACTTCCAAACCACCATCAAAAGCAAGTCGTGGCTGTAGCTCTATCCTCCAACCATGATACTCATCCATCAAATGATATATATTAAGCTCCTTCTCATCCTCCCTGACAGGCGGTTTTAGCTTAAATATCATATTAAATGACAATCCTTCAATAGCCTGCCCAAGCCTAAATATAGCATCATTCAACACGCATGAGAGCTCTTTTTTGACATTAATATCAAGGCTCAAAATATCAGTTTTTTGGCTAATAGGCATAATAAAAATAGAAAAAGGGTACATGCTTGCAAACGGACAAAATACCAAGAAGTGCTCACTCCTTATTACAACCCTACTATTCGCACTTATCTCCTCTTGAACCATATCTTCAAGCAACGAACGGAAATGTTCAGAGTGATAGCGTTTGCATTTGACCAGCTCAGTTTCTACAGACAAAGGCATAAAGGGCATCGCCATAATCTGAGTATGCGGATGAGCTATCGTAGCACCAGAAAAAGGTCCGCTATTTTTGAAAGGCAAAATATATTTTAGCCTCGAATCTCGACTCAAATCTCTCACTCTGGCAAATATCGCCGCTAAAAGTAGCTCTGTCTCCTCGATACTGTAGTCATAAATATCGCTAGGAAACCTTGGTGTATCTATAACAACCTCATGAGCACCAAAGCCATCCATGGTATCATATAGTCCAAATCTGATTTTTTTTGGCTCTTTTTCAATATCTAGTGCATTG
This sequence comes from uncultured Campylobacteraceae bacterium, assembly GCA_964577355.1. Classification (GTDB taxonomy): domain Bacteria; phylum Campylobacterota; class Campylobacteria; order Campylobacterales; family UBA6016; genus CAZNYV01. The sequence continues at coordinate 5,811 of CAZNYV010000058.1, read as the reverse complement.
AATTTATTTGGCACAACTCGCACCTTCCAGCCAGGCTTGTTGACGGCTGAGCCATTATCCCTAATGGCGTATATTTCTGGCGGTGTTTTGCTTTCATTACCATAAGTAAATGGGGATACTATAGAATCACCTACATTTGAAGTGTAAGCAAAGTCGCTAGGTCTTCTTTTTCTCTTTTTGGAAATTATGACACACTCTCCGCTGAGCGGGCAAAATCTATAGTGAGACATCAAACCTCCCAGCAAATTTGGTATGACGGCTCATAGGCACTTTAAACCCAAAGCATACAGCCTGATTTGAAAGCTCAAATCCAGCTTCATTCTGACTAACTGTATCTACAGGATAGACAAACGCCTCGACGCTATCGTCGAATTTGAAAGCAAAAACTTTCCCAAGAACCCTATCTCGAACAGAAATCGCGCTCACCATTCCAAGCTCCAAACCGCGCCCTACGCTCTCACTATTGACTGTGATTTGCTCTATATCTGGCAGATGAAGATTTACCTCACACATGAAGCTATATCCAGCACAACTACTATCTTCACTAGCCAAACTCATTTCAAAACGAAAACCGCTACCACAAATCGCGAAGCTTTTTTGTAGCGTCAATGGAGTTTTTTCATCCGTATAGATGCCACCACGCCGTTCAAATGTAACATTTTGCTCGTTTGCCAGCAGTATTTCGGTTGGTTGATTGGCAAAATCACCATACTCTTTGAATGTGCATTTTTTGAAGTTAGCCAGACAAAAACTATCGTCCACTATATGGTCTATAAATGAGTTTTTGTCATACCAATCATACGCAATCTCGTCCTTGAGGTATGCAAAACTGCTAAGGTCAAGATTATGTATCGTCTCTATCTCATCAGCACTGACTGGCACAACTGGAGGCGGATTAAAAATTTTCTCATGATACGCCTCGTATCTCCTAGTCAAACCATTTTGGATATTGTAGAGCTTATCTCGCAAAGCAAACTCGCACAGCTGACCGCCATTTTTGCTATCAAAACATATAGTGTATGGAGCTGTCAAAAACTGCACCTCATCATAACCATCAAGATTAATATCAGAAACCACAAGTGTTCTGGTTGGGTTTGCCTCTTTGTAGATATTTTCACACTCTATGATGAACTTGTAGGCGTTATCCCTAAGACAACCCAAATACAAACCGCCAAATACCCCATGCCAAAGAGCGTCGTTGGTCTGAGCTTTATACAGGGCATCCGTGTATCTTTCGTCATTTATCGAGTCAGCCAATGCTGCCAATTGTAGAGCTCTCTTGTGGATTCGGTTCGACTCAGAATATTTGACCAAAAAGTTTTTCCAAATACCACCTTTGACGAACTTATCAGCACTCTCGTCACCATAGCGAGCGCTCACATCGTGCTTTAGATGCTCAAGCCTCACCGTATCACGCGCTTTTAGACTCCACTCGCCCATCTCGTAGTACGAAACATTTGGTAGATATGCCATGCCTAGAGGTTTGTTTTGTGCGACGAAATCAGAGTATGTCTGTGTCATAAGTCCTTTATCGGCAGTAAAACTACTGAGGAACTCATCTAGCCAGCCATTTTCATACACCCATTCGTATGTTTTTGGCCACAGTCCAAATTTCTCACCATCATCAAAAAGCACACCAGCACCTTTTGTATTCTTGATATGCTCAATCACCACGCTTGGCTTTTTGAATGGCATCACATACCTGAGCTCTTTGTTGATAGGAAATATCTTGATAACATTTCCACCGTTTTCACTCAAAAAATAGCCGTTTAGATTTTGCTTGTCGAACCCAGCTGATATGAAGTGATAATCATCCACAGTCACATATTCCACACCACATTTGACGATGTCATCTATCACGGAGGCGTCCCAAACCCTCTCGGTGAGCCACAGCCCTTTTGGTTTTGCACCAAAATGTTTGAACAAAAAGTCATTTAGCATAGTGATTTGCCCTATTCTGTCGCGAGACGGTATGGATGCTAGTATCGGCTCATAAAACCCGCCAGTGAAAAACTCTATCTGTCCATTGCTATGGCATTTTTTGATTAGAGCAAAAAGCTCCTCGTCATGTACTCTGATATAATCAAAAAGCCACCCAGAAAAATGCACAGAAAACCGAAATGTCGGATACTTGGCAACCGTCTCAAAAAAAGGCTTGTACGAGCGCACAATAGCCATATCTACGACTGACGAAAAGTTGTCTACAGGCTGATGACAGTGGATGCCCAACAATAATTTAGATATACCATTCATCGCTAAACTCCCCATCTATTTCGATATTTAGCATGCTATAAAGCGGTGCTCTTTCGATTAGTTTTTTGTTCTTATAAACCTCAAACACAACATCAATATTTGCCAATCCGCCAGCGTCCAATACCGCTTTTGCTATTCGCATTTCAAAAAGCTCGCCCAGCTTCGCTTCAAAAGCAATCTCTTCCGAATTCGCCAAATGTCTCGTAAATCCGCTCAAATCGCTCAATATTGGGACTTTCATGTGTATTTTTGAGTTTGACACAATCTGAATACCGATGTCATAATTGCTATCTTTTAGCTGTGCAAAATCTCCAAAAATCGAGAAATAGAGATAGTTTTCATCAAATCCATATAGCAGTTTTTTTAGACTAAAGCCACTCGAATCCATAGCTGTAAACTCAAACCCAAGCTCCACCACACCAGCGCCCATCCACTCAAAATAACTAGAAATCTTGCCATCAATAGTAGGTGTAATATACGACATTGGTTTTGAAGTGTACGGGGATTTTGATTTTGAAATTATCGGTTGCAATATCTCTTGAGGCGGTGTCTCACCGAAAATATCATACACATTTATCAAATGCTTGCGAAATAGTTCATCGAACCTATCAGCCAATGGCGTATAGTGGTCATCTCCATACCACCAAAACCAGTCCGACCCCTCCGCAATCATCAGCTCTTTTTGTACGATTTGGGCAACATCTGCAGGCAAGGAGCTCATATTGACGGTAGCAAAATCTTTTGTCATCGAAAGAAGCTCCCACGCTCTATTCTTCTCGTTTTGACCAATCCAAGTGGAGAATGTGCCGTAAATCCAGCTTCCTGCTTTGATATTGTCTATTTTCATCTCACTACCGCGACCGCTCGCGTCAAATAGCTCCTCTCCAGTGACACACTCAATCCAATCAGAATGTCCAATCAATTCATACAGATATGCAAAAAAACCATAGGCGTTGTTCTCATAGAACTCCCAAGCATTTTCACCATCAAGCACTATCGGCACGACTGGTTCAAATCCGCAGTCGTCATAAATAGCCCTGAGCCTAGCGACGAAATCGACAGCTGCCTCAGCACCATCCCAACCGCTATATGTAAATCCTATCAAATCACTCAGTTGCTTGTCTCTAAAAAATATGCCAAAGTCCTTGTCTTCTAGCTTGAGAGAGTATTTTTTGTAGATATTGTGTCTATTTGTGTCGCCTAGCTTCTTGAATATTACATCCTCATCGGCTGCACAATAGGACACGCCATTTTTTGACAGCATTTTTAGAGCATCCATCGACACGCTTCCCTCTGCTGGCCAAAAGCCTTTTGGAGCCACACCAAAAACATCGGAACACAACTCCATAGTGGAAGCCACATGCACATTGGCTTCTTCTTTGAAGGAGGTCATATATTTTGGCAATACCACGGACGGCAAGGCTTCTATGGCACTATTTTTGTCTATCAACAACGGCAATATCGGGTGATAAAATGGGGTGGAGAAAATCTCTATCTGACGACCCTCTTGCAAAGATTTGTAGTACGGGATAATCTGCCTAACAAAATCGAACAGCTCAAGTAACAGAGCATGTTTCTCATCCTCAACAAAACCACTATTTTTGATTATAAGAGAGCTAATCAGTCGGCTTTTTTGGCGTATCGCATTGCCACACCAAGAGAGCAAAAACAGCACTTCCAAATCCAGCAAATCCTGCTCTGGCAACCATTGTGCAAACTCAGTTACATCTGCAAATGCACTTCTTTTATTCGCCAATTCTAAGTATTTTGGAAGAGGTGCTATCATTGTTTTGAGGTTTGAGTGAAAGAGATTTCCGACCAGATAGAGTTTCTCGTCATTGCCAAGAGATGCGACTGGCTTTCTGAGTCCATTTAAAAACTTGTCATTGACATCGTAGTTTTCATACTCCCTCAGCTGTATCAGGAGCGATGGAACTAAGTTGAAGACGGCTTTTATCTTTGGATATTTTTCGACCATCCAAGGAAGCTCATAGTAGTCTTTGATAGCGTGCAGAAAAACCCAAGGCATCGAATACTGCCCAGTCATATCGTCCTTGTAATACGGCTGGTGCATATGCCAAACAAAAATCAATCTAAGTTTTTTCAATCATACCTCATTGTGTCGCGTATGCGTGTATATCGGCAAAGCACATATCAGATAAACATATTACTACAATTCTATTTTCGTCTCGTATTTTTGCGTATTGCCGTGATGATTTGGTAGCCTATGAAAATTTCGACGATGCGGCAAGCGTATATCAAAACCAAATTCGTATTACTGTCACTAAGCAAATCTTTTGAGTCTTTGAAATTTAATGGATTTACAAGTGCAACAAGAAATTCAAAATCACAAGAAAATAAACAAAACAAAACAAACGATGCACCCAAAATTGCCAAAGACAGATGAATGGAATTATCAGATGTTGGTTTATCAACCTCATATACCCCATGACCTATAACAACAAAAAGTAATAATAACGGTAAAGCACACAAGCCGCCTTTTGCTAAAGCTGCAAACAAAAAAGCAAAAGCAAAAAACCAAATAGTTGACAAAGCCCAGTCGTTACTATGATTACTTACAAGCTCGTGTATATTTTGCACCAGTTTTTCGCCAAAGTGCTCACGCCAATTTAGCTCTTTTGAACGAAGCCGCATTTCTAAAGCATAGAAATCGTTTGCGATGACCGTCTCGCCTTGTGCGTCATTGATAGCTTTGAGTTGTCGTGCCATTTGGCGGTCGATTGGCTCTCTATCGTTTTTTCTAAATCTACTTTCATTTATTTTGCCCCATTGAACATTTGTCAGGTGAGAACCAATAAAAGATGTGTTGTCCAACTCGATTGTCTCGACATGTTCTAAACTTAGACCGTTAAACTGCACATCATTTAAAATTGTATTTTTTATAGCTAGTCTTTTTAGGATATTACAATTTGTAAGACTTAAATCAGAGTCTCCGATCAACTTTCCAATAATAAGCTCGTTAATATTTTGGAGTTGCAAATCAACATTAGAGTTCTTTTCAAAAACTACTTCCAGAAAGTAGCATTTTTCCATTGAAGTAATTTTAAAAATTATTGTATTGGCAAAAACAGTATCCCGTATACATACTTCTTTTCCGCCATTTGCTACTATTAAAGTGTTACCTGAAAATTTTGTGTCTTCTAATGACAATTCACAAAAATCTCTACCAAAAACAATGGAAACATGGCAGTAAGCATCAAAAGCCGCATTATTAAAATTTACTATAAAATCTGATTTTATAAGGATAAATTGAACCATTGCTTTAAAATGTACAAAACCAAAATAAGCTCTATCTTTAAATCGAATTTCATCAAACTTAATATTTTTGTAAAATATTGCATTTTCAAATGATACTTGTTCTTCAAATGTGATTTTATCGAATTCAACAGTGCCATTGAAAACAACATTCACAAAATACACATCATCGTTAAATTTAACATCATAAAGACTGTAAGAATATTGAAAAACTGCATTGTCAAAGCGTGTTCGAAGATAGAAAGTACTCTTTATATTTTCATTATTTTTCACCCAAAAAAG
>CAZNYV010000057.1:0-12515 GCA_964577355.1 uncultured Campylobacteraceae bacterium | reverse complement strand
CATGGGAGGGTAAATTTAAAACGGCCGATTGGAAATTTAAAGTTTCTCAAATTCTGAGAATTGCGCATTTTAAACTGGCCGATTTACATTTTAAATTGATTTAGGATTTCCGTGGTTCCGACATGGTGATTTGCCACAAGGCAAACAAAATCAAAAGGGCAAATGGCAAAGATGCAGCGAACTATTCAGAGGTCAATTATGAGGGCAAGGGACCACATGGTGTGCTTGTGTTTGTAGAGTGCGCTACAGACAACTCGACTAGGACAGTCGCAAATGTCAAATCATTTTTCACAAAAGCGCATGGCAGTCTCGTGCCGACTGGTTCGCTGGAGTTTATGTTCTCACGCAAGGCTGTATTTGAGGTCAAAAAAAAAGACGGAATGGATATTGAAGAGCTTGAAATGTCTCTTATTGATGCAGGACTTGATTCGACTGAGAGCGATGATGATACTGTATATATTTATGGCGACTATACAAACTTCGGTTCTCTATCGTCTACGATTACAGATTTGGGGTTAGAAGTGACAAAAGCAGGATTGGAGCGAATAGCAAACGACCCAAAAGAGTTCACAGACGAGCAAGTCGATGAAATCCAAAAACTCATCGACAAGTTAGAAGACGACGACGATGTACAGGCGGTCTATACGAACATCGCATAACAATATTTAGTACCAAAAAGTCGTTCAGACGACTTTTTTCAAATTACAACTCAACAGGAGAAATAGGTAGTTATTATCTATAGTTAAATTTTTATACCGAATTAATATCTCTGAATATCCTTTTCAACTTCTTTGATATTTTTATAGATGATTTTGTCAAATATTTTTTCAGTATCTTCATTAGTCATTAAGCGTTTGTCTCTAAAAATATTATTTAGTATTTCCTTTTTTTGCTCTATGCTATAGGTTGAAAAATTTGGAATGTATGATGTTTCTTTTCTATTTTTTAGGATTTCAAAATACACTCTTGAAAATTTTTTAACAAGCCTATTGTCATAAGAAATTCCAAACTTATTGAACATATTATAAACAAACCTATCAAGCTCAAACAGTAGCGTTACATCATTGATTTGTGAGAAAAAAAACATCCATCCATATTTTTTATCTTTAAACTTGCAACCAGTAATTTTTAAATTTAATTTCCAGTACAAAAGTTCAATATTTTTATCTTTTGAGTGTTTATACTGTGCAAAAATATTAATAATGGAATTATGCAAATTCCGAACAGATGCATCCCTGACAGTAATGATATTATCACTAAATTTGTAGCCTATAAAATAAAAACCATCTGATAACTTACCCACATCTGATTTTCCAATATTTATGCCAAGCTCATGAATATTTAAACCTATTTTTTTAAAGTCATCGCTTAAAGGTTTGAAAATTGAGTCAACATCTTTTGAGTCACAAAGAATAAGAATATCATCAACATATCTGTAATACTTATATTCACTAGATTTACTGTATTTTTCATCCAAAGACAACAAAAAAATTGTTGCTAGAATATTTGATATTGAAAGACCTTGCGGCACACCTATATTGCTACTGTATTTTTTTATAGTTTTATTATCTTTTGAAACAGTAGCTTGCTCTATTGCTTTTTTAACAAGTATCAAAAATTGAGTTTTGCGTATTTTTTGCCTAATCTTCCGTAGTAAAATATCATGTTGAATGGACGGGTAGTAATTCTCAATATCTAGTTTGATATAGCTATCAAATTTATTCGTCTCGATTTCTTGTTTTATTTTTTCAACTTTAGTATGTATCAACTCAAAGTCCAATTGCGACTTGTAAATTTCAGTTAGTTGATTCGCTATTATTTTTAAAACAATTTTATCTCGAATTGTCGGTATAGATATAACTCTTGGGCATTTATTCCTGCCTTTTGAAATTAATTTTTCTTTGTAAAATGAAAAATCATACGAGTTGTTTTCTACTTTTCTTACAATAACTTCAATTTCATCATCAAGTTTGCTTTCAAAAACACTAATATTTTTACCGTCTATCCCAATCGAAAGTTTGTTTTTGATTGAATCAACATAGACTTTTTTTATATTTTCTGCAGAAAAGCTTTTTTTGAAGATTTTATATAGTTGCGACATCTAAAATATGAATAGCATAACCATAATAGGCGAAACAAATAGAACGACCATGATAAATAATCTTATCAATAAACATCCACCATACTTCATCCATTCTGTGCACCCAAATTTCTGATTTACAGTTTTATATTGCTTGTCTTCTCTAATTGAATGCCACACCTTTAAATAATCGCATTCAGTATGGTTTTCAACACACTCTAAAATATCATGATACTTATGTTCGATTTCGTCAGTATTTGAATTATTTTTTTCTGCTTCAAGTGCTTGCCTACACAATTTGTCCAACTTAATATATGCACTTTGTAGTTTTAGAGACCGCTCTTTATAGTTCATGGCAAATATAAAAATTGAAACAACTAAAATTCCAATTGCCAATATGAGAGTTAAAACACTATTGTTTGAATTTTTACCTGTCATATCTAAAATCGTAATTACAATAATCCAAAATGAATAGTACGCCAACAAGATTTGAGATATAAAATCATTCGCTTTTAATCTCTCAGAAGCATTGATTCTAGACTTTCTCGTTTTCTATATTTTATCGCTCAAAATCATTAAGTATCCTTTCGCTACCTATGGCAGCAGGGCAGTCCACCAATATATAGTAATAATGATGTTTTTACCTAAAAAAACCTATCTGTCGATAAACGCTATTTTGCGCTATTAATTAGTAATGCCTTGTGCTAGCACAAAACCTATCCCATTTTATAGGGACAAGTGGACACCCTGCTAAGCAACATAATATAATTATTAACTTTAAAAAATGCAAGTTTGTTTTCTATATGCATCAAATAATATAGGTTTAAATAAGTGTAAATTCAAAAAATAGTTTAAGTATGCTAGTCTAGCTCGCTGAATTTATACCCCTCGTTTTTGAGGGCGCCTTTTACCTCTTCTTGGTGCTCTATCCCCTTGGTCTCTAGCGTGATGATGATATTTGCATCACCATAAGCCAGATTCGCCGCCGTGCGGTCATAGTCGATATGCACGATATTTGCCGCCGTATCACGGAATATCCCAGTCAGATTCATCAGCGCACCTGGTTTGTCGATGAGAGTGATGATTAGCTTCATCTTGCGATGAGACTTGGCGAGACCTTTTTCGATGATGAGGTTGAGCATATTGACATCGATATTTCCGCCACTCAGCACCACTGCGCATTTGCCACCTAGATTTTTTGCTTTGCCGTGTAGGAGTGCCGCCACGCCTACCGCTCCAGCACCCTCTACGACTATCTTGTGTCGCTCCATGAGAAATAGTATCGCGCTTGCAATCTCCTCATCGTCCACCTCTATCATTTCGTCGACATTTTGAAGTATCAGTTCTAGTGTTTTTGGGCTCGTATCTCGAACTGCGATGCCATCCGCGATTGTTCGTACACTTGTCGAGTCTATCGGTTTTTTGGCTTCAAAAGATGTGTGCATAGCTCGCGCACCACTTGCTGTGATGCCGATGATTTTGATGGCTGGGTTTATTGCTTTTGCTGCTATTGCTATACCGCTGATGAGCCCGCCACCACCGACAGGGACTAGAATTGAAGTCAGATTCGGCTCTTTTTCCAACATTTCGAGAGCGATGGTTCCTTGACCTGAGATGACTGCATCGTCTGCGAACGGATGGATAAATGTCATACCGTTTTCGCGTGAAAGCTCCATTGCCCGCCCAAATGCCTCGTCATAGTTGGCACCATGCAGTACAACCTCAGCACCATATCGTTTGACGCCGTTGACTTTGAGGAGTGGCGTAGCCTCAGGCATCACTATTACCGCTTTTATTCCGAAATGTTTTGCACTAAAAGCGACACCTTGAGCGTGGTTTCCTGCGCTTGCAGCTATGACTCCGTGAGATTTTTCTTCACTATTTAGCATGGAAATCTTGTTGAATGCACCTCTGATTTTGAACGCACCTGTGTTTTGGAGGTTGCACTTCTTGAGATATATATGTGTGCCAGCAATTTCACTGAGTGAGTTTGAAGTCACAAAAGGTACCTTTGCAACGACCGCCTTGATATTTTCTCGTGCTTGTTTTATTGTTTCTAGTGTTATCATCTTTGTCTATCTTTCATTATTCAAATATATTTTTTCCGACTCTGTGAATATGGTCAATCAGATTTTGGTTGTTTATCTTTTTCATATTGACAACATCAAAAAAATATGGCAAATTGCACTCTTCATTGAGCATGTATGACACTTTTTGCTCATCCCCGATTATCGCTATATCTATATCGCTACCTTTTTTGTGAGTGCCTTTCGCACGAGAACCAAAAATCACGCCCCGCTCCACGCCACTACTTTTCAAAATGTCGCTTATAGTCTGCAGCTCGCCATCGCTTAGCCCAAACAAATCTCATCCTTGAACTTGTGATATAGCTCGTTCACTAGTGGAAAATACTCTTGTTTTATTTTTGCATACACTTTATCGGCTACAGCTTCGTCATATGTATGCACTGTCAAGTTTCTATCCACCAGCGCATCCAGCCATAGCTCTCCATTTGATAGCAAATTTACCGAGAAAGCCTGTTTGATTGCATTTCTAGGAGAGTTTATCTCGTATCCCAAAAACTCCATATAATCTTTCATCAGCTTCCAGCTAAGCTCAAATGTCGTCTCAAAAAACTGAATTACTCCAGCTTTTTCAAAGATTGACGGGTTATTTATCTCTACTGCCTGTTTTAACAACAAGTATGACTTCTCGAAGTTTTCGAACCTCTGTAAATATCTCACATCATCCATCGGCTTTCCTTTAGACCAATCTCGCGTGCTCTATCTTGATACAGTGCCCGTGTACAAAAAACACTTCAGCTTCACCCGCCATAGCCTTTGCTTCGTCACTCTCGCAACCTATCTGCCCCCAGATGCATTTGATGTTTTGTAGCTTCAGAGCTTCAGCTGTGATGGCAGGCAGGGCGTCACCTTTGCGAAATACATCGACGATGTCAACTTCAAAAGGTACCTCCGCCAAAGAGCGATAGACCTTCTCGCCTAGTATCTCATCTTCTTTTGGGTATATCGGCACTATTTTGTATCCGTGAGTCTGCAAATACCGCCCGACCATATTGCTATCCTTGCTCTCATCTGGTGAGAGTCCGACTATGACGATGGTTTTTGAGCTTTTCAATATTTCTGCAATCTTGGATTTTTCGCTTTCGCTCAAAATTGACGGCATATGGCACTCCATCTCTTCTCCTTGTTGTTATTTTTTTGTCAAAAATACACCGCACTCTACATGCTCAGTGTAGGCGAACTGGTCAAACATCGCAAAGGCTTCTATTTTGTGTGTTTTTGTGAGCGTTCCCAAGTCTCTGCGTAGCGTCTCTGGCGAACACGAAATATACAGAATGTTATCAAATCTTTGTGTTAGATTGCGCGATTCATCATCTAGTCCAGCTCGTGGTGGGTCGACAAAAATAGTGCTGAAATTGTAACTAGCCAAATCTATGCCTCGTAGCCGATTAAACTCTCTAACTCCACTCAATGCTTCAACAGTGTCTTCGGCAGAGAGTCTGGCAAATGATATATTGTCTACGCTGTTTTGTTCGGCGTTGATTTTTGCGATATTGATGAGGGTGGAGCTGATTTCGGTTGCCAAGACTTTCTCAAAAAGAGGAGCGTTTACGATAGTGAAATTGCCACTACCACAATAAAGCTCCAGCAAATCACCCCTGCTGTTTTGTAGTTTGCTATGTGACCAGCCAAGCATTTTGGAGTTTACGCCACCGTTTGGCTGGCTAAAAGCCCCCTCCGTCTGTCGCATTTTGTATTTTTTGTTGGCTATCTCAAATTGACTCGTAACAAAATCATTGCCCAATACAACCCTCTGTCCTTTGCTTCTGCCGATGATTTTTATAGAGGTTGAGCTCATCAATTCGTTTGCCGCATCAATCCAGTGCAGGTCTAGTTTTTTGTGGTAGATGAGCACCGCCAGCACTTCACCACTACCAGAGCTCAAGAACTCTATGCCGAATAGTTTTTGTTTTAGAATCGGGGATTTTTGTATATCCTCTTGCAAAATACGCATGCAAGATGAGATAAAATCATCTACTATTTGGCAAGAATCTATAAAAATCCTCTCTTTCTCAAACCCACGCATAGTGTATGAGAATGAGTTGTCATCATGGTGGTATATCCCAAATTCGGCACGATTACGAAATCTATCATCTGCAGAGGCAAAAATCTCAAACTCTCCATCATAAAACTCACTGAAATCACTCTTTATCCGGTTGGCTTTTAGCAGTAGTTGCTCATCGTAGTTGTAATTGTGGAGTTTGCAAGAGGCACATTTGCCAAAATACTCACAGGTCATATTTTTGTTCATCTGCATCTATTGCCCTTTCGCCAATCACTCTATTTCTTCCCTTTTCTTTTGCGATATACAACGCTTTATCAGCTCTGTCAATGAGGCTGTTTCTGCTGATTATTCCATCCTTTGTGGCTGTTGATGAGCCAATAGATACTGTTATTCTGTCTGAAATGAGAGAAAATTTATGTTCTAGATTCGCATTTTGTATTGCTGTTACTATTTTGTTTGCAACAGCTATAGCGCCGTCATACTCTGTGTGTGGTAGCAAAACTATAAACTCTTCACCGCCATATCTAGCAATAAAGTCGTTGCTTCTAGGAAGTGTTGATTTGATGATATTTGCTACCTTTTTGAGACACTCATCTCCAGCCAAATGCCCATAGTTATCGTTGTAGTTCTTGAAATAGTCAATATCAATCATAAGGCACGAGAGCGGGTCTTCTAATCTTTTTGCTCTAGCTATCTCTTTTGCAAAAATAACTTCAAAGTGTCTTCTGTTTGGTATGGTTGTCAGCTCGTCAAGTTCGCAGAGTGATTCCAAAATATCTCTATGCATCTTTAGTTCGAGATGATTTTTTACCCTTGCTTTGACTATTGCTTGAGAAAAAGGCTTCTTGATATAGTCTATAGCACCGAGCATCAACCCCTTTGTTTCACTGTCTTCATCTTGGAGTGCAGTCATAAAGATTATAGGAATATTTTTTGTGTTTGCTTCCATTTTGAGTTGTCTGCAAACTTCGTAACCATCCATATCCGGCATCATAATGTCTAGTAGTATCAGGTCTAGTTTTTCGCTATTTTTGGCAAACTCTAGTGCTGATTTACCATCGATTGCAGTCTTGACTTCGTATCCAGCCGCGCTAAGCATCGACCCTAGCACATAAATATTGTTTGACTCGTCGTCAACTATCAGTACGACTTGTTTTTGATTATGTTCCATTCTAGCCTCTTTATAAATATTTTAACTGTTTTTAGAATCAAAATTTCCAGTATTTTGTTTATGCAGACTCTCTATTGCTTCCAATGCTTTTGAGTAGTCAAATCTACCTACGCTATTTTTGAGCTCTTGCACTAGCTCTTTTTGCAAATTACTTTGGGTTAAGATGTTGAAAATTTCTTCTTTTTCTGCAAAATCAATAAAACTTCTGTTTTTTAGCTTTGATTCAAGCTTGTTTAAAGCTTCTTTTGTCTGCTCGATGGAAAACTCTTCAGCTTGTTTTGCAGGGTGTTTTGGATTTTCAGTTATATTATCAATCATCAAAACAGCTTCATTTAGACTGGTTTTGAAGCCTGCCAAACTATCCAAGACCTCACTATTTTTAATCTCTTTTTCTAGCAAAATCGAAGTCTCATATACGCCGTCAATACCTAGATTTGCGCTTGAACCTTTGATTTTGTGAACTGCTTCGGCGGCACTTTTTAAATCGTTTGTTGCTACCATTTGGCTTAGCTCTTTGGCGAAGCCCCTATTTGTATCTGCAAAATTTTTGAGCAGTTCAATAACCTCTGGTTTGCTTAGCAAAAATCTACTCATTGTAGCTTCTATATTTATTGTATTTGCTTGTTTTTTTATGGTGCTGATTGTTTCTTTTTCTGCTTCTGGTTTTGTATAGTCGATATTTTTTATCTGTTTTAGAAGTACTGCTATCAAGTTGTCTAATTCTATTGGCTTTGATATGTAGGCGTTCATTCCTGATTCGAGGCAGCTGTCTCTATCCGAATCCATTGTGCCTGCTGTCATAGCAACTATTGGAAGCTTTTCTAGTTTTAGTACTTTTCTTATGTACTCCGTAGCTTCGAGCCCGTTCATAATCGGCATTTGCATATCCATCAATACACAATCGTAGTTTTCTGATTTTATGAACCCAATAGCCTCTTTGCCGTTTTGAGCTATTGTTACAGACATTCCAAGTTTGCTTAGTAGTCCTTTTGCTACAGTTTGGTTTAGCTCATTATCCTCAACCAAGAGTATTTTGGAACCGATAATATTTTTGACCTCAGTCAAAAACTTTTCTCTACTAGAGTGTTGCTTGCTTTCATTGTGCTCGAACGCCAGTACTCTTGTTTTGATAGAAAAAGTAAATATGCTTCCAACTCCAAGCTGGCTAGATACTGAAATCTCCCCTTCCATCAATTTGGCAAGTTCTTGCGATATTGATAACCCTAGTCCTGTTCCACCATATTTTCTAGTCATAGAGCCGTCGCCCTGCGAAAAAGGCTGAAACAGGCCTTCTATCTGTGTTTTGTCAAGACCTATACCTGTATCTCTTATGGAAAACTCTATTGTTTCGTAATTGTCTGTGTGACAACCAAGTCTTGCATTGACTTCCACCTCACCTTTCTCGGTAAATTTGATTGCATTTCCTATTAGGTTGCTTAGTACCTGAGCAATACGAAGCTCATCAGATACAAAAAATCTTGGCATGCTTTTTTCGCTAGAAAATATCAATTTTATATTTTTGTATTCAGCCATCGGAATAAAGAGGTTTGAGAGATGTTTGTAGAGCCCCTCTAAATCTATGGTGTTGTTATGTATATCTAGTTTGCCTGATTCTATTTTGGAGTAGTCTAAAATATCATTTAGTACATGGAGCAGAGATTTTCCAGCAGAGCTTATTTTTTGCATATAATCTCTCTGGTCTGGGCTCAAATCACTATCCAATACGAGTGTTGATAGACCAAGTATGGCACTCATAGGAGTTCTTATTTCATGACTCATATTGGCTAGAAATTGGCTTTTGGCTCTGTTTGCCAACTCTGCACTTTTTCTAGCCCTATCCATCTCGATATTTAGCTGTTTTTGTTCGCTCGAATCTCGGACTGTAGCAAAAATATACTCTTCATCTTCTATGGATATGTAGTCACCAGTAATACTTACTGTAATAAGCTCACCTTGTTTTGTTTTGTGTAGTGTTTCAAGTTTGATATTTCCGCTACTTTTCACCCTATTGTAAGTTTCGACCCAGTTATCATTTGTCATTTGGGTATCTATATCTGGTATTGCGAGGGCGTTGAACTCTTCACTTGAATATCCAAGCATTGTGCAGGCAGCTTTATTTACCCTAAATATCGAGCTATCTGGTCTAATCCAGTACATTGCATCTGAGGATTTTTCTGTAGCGTAGCGAGATAGTCTCAGCTCTTTTTTGGTTATTTTTTCTGTCGTCAAGTCTATAAGCGTCCACACGATTCCAAGGTCGAGATTGCTTGGGTCTAGTGCGCTTCCATAGGTAGAGCAGTAGAATACAGTACCGTCTTTTTTGCGAAATGGATACTCAATATTTGATATACTTATCGTAGGTAGTCGTTTGTATTCTGGTCCAAATCGTTCAAACGACTCTTTGCTTATATGAATAATCTCAAAGCTATGACCTATAAGCTCTTCGGGAGAATATCCAAATACTTCGCAGGCTCGTTTGTTGACATGTCGTATCTGTCTATCTGTTGATGCCAAAAATAGCGATACGGCAGTATTGTCCATCAATATTTGATGAATATTCATATTTTCTTTGAAGTTCGTTTGGTTTTGTGTAATCATCTCTATCTTTTTAAAAAGCTCTACGCAATTATCGTCATTTTAGCTTAAAGGGTACTGTTTTTATTGGTATTTATTGCATATTTTGCTATAAAATGATACCTTCCTGGTGTAAATAGTCGATATTAACAGGGATTGTTTATTGTAAAGAGAAAAAATAATAGAATCCATCATTTTAATTGTATAAATTGTGAAATAGAAGGTAGATATATGGGCGCAGAATATATTGATAGCCAATTGCTTGATAATTACAAAAAGGCCGTGGATGCCTCTACGATTCTAAGTATTACAGATCCTCATGGCAACATAATATATGTAAACGATTATTTTTGCGCTATTTCTGGCTACTCTAGTGAAGAGCTGATTGGTCAACCACACAATATAGTTCGTCATCCAGATATGTCAAAAGAGGTGTTTGCTGATTTGTGGAAGTGTATTTTGGCTAAGAAAACTTGGTCTGGTACAATCAAAAATATGAAAAAGGACAAGTCAAGCTATACCGTCAAGGCTACGATTTTTCCTGTTCTTGATAGATATGGCGAGATTTCGCAGTTTGTTGGTATAAGACACGATATTAGTGATCAAGTTGAGCAAAAAAACCTCTTGGAAACAAGCATGCTCGAACAGCAGATGATAATTGAACAGCTGAAGAAATTTGACGCAAACACTGGACTCCCAAACCATATATCATTGATGGAATTTTTGGACAAGAGGAGTGGTTCTGTTTTTAGTGTAATGGGAATCAAGATTGACAATCTCAAAAGCATTAAAGATACACTGGGTCATGAATTCTCAGAAGCATATGTTAGCCACTTGACCAAGACTCTAACTAGATATACACTGCATATTGATGGTTGCAAAGGGCTGTTTAGGATATATTTTGATGAAATCGTAATACTTTTCGATGGTAAAAAAGATGTATATGAGAAGTTGGCACATGAGTTTTCGCATCTATCAAGATATTTTTTTGTTGCACATAATGGAATTTCTGTAGGTTCTATTTTTACAGTTATAATTTTTAGCGATAGCGAATCAATTTATGAAAAAACTCTCTCGGCATTGCTTTTTGCATTTGATGAACATAGAGGTGAGGTCTTCAAGGCGTTGCCGCATAGCAAATGTTTTGAGGATAAAGTACCAACAAATATTTATTGGTTCACACGGTACTCAAAAGCTATAGAAAACGACGAGATGGTGCCGTACTATCAGCCAATACTAAAAAATTCTACGGGCAAAATAGATAAATTTGAATGCTTAGCTAGAATCGATGGCAGCGATGGCGTGGTGTCGCCTGATAAGTTTGTGGCACTGGCATCCAGAGCAAAGCAAATTCCATTTTTGACAAAAGCTATCACCAAAAAAGCATTTGAACATTTTGCCGACAAAGCTGGATATGAGTTTAGTATCAATGTGTCAGCTATGGATTTGCAAGACAGAGAGATGCTGAAGCATATAATGTATTGGCAGAACAGAACCAATATTGACCCATCAAGAGTGGTACTTGAGATTTTGGAATCTGAGGATATTTATAAATATCATATACTCAAAAATGCTGTGGCACAGTTTAAAAAAGAGGGCTTCAAAATAGCAATCGATGATTTTGGAACTGGCTATTCAAATTTCATATCGCTATATGAGTATAAAGTTGACTATATCAAAATAGATGGTTCATTTATAAAAGATTTGGTCGCGCATTTGCATTATTTGATTGGGATGTGTGGTGCAGAATCTATAGCTGAGTTTGTTGCAAATGACAAAATCCAAAGCGTTGTAAAAGAGCTAGGGGTTGATTATTCTCAAGGCTATGGAATAGGTGTGCCGAGTGCTAGTACGGATATGTTTTTTAGCTAATTTTTATTTGAGTCTATTTGTATCGAAAAAAGTTTCTTCGTGAATATGTCTGAATGCTGACGAGATCATTGTAAACAAGGCTGGTTTGCTCTTTTCTAACTCTCGCAGGAACTCTTTTGTCTCTTCTCTTTTGTATGGCATTTTTACTTTGAAATTCATAGCTGGACATGCCTCGTCACCAATTACTTCAAAACCATTTTCTGTAGCAAAGTTTCGCATAACAGCTTCTCTCATCTGAATCAAAGGGCGAATAACTACAATCCCGTTCGTTGCTGTATATCTTGGCGCTAAAGAGCGCATTGAGCCATTATTGAATAAATTCATAAAAAAACTCTCAGCCGCGTCGTCTAGGTGATGACCAAGAGCCAGTTTGTTGTATCCATTCTCAAGCGCGTATGTGTAGAGCGAACCCCTTCTCATTCTGGAGAAAAAGCTGCAAAACGAGGAGTTTTCACGGATTGATGTTTGAGCGATTTCATAGATTTTGGAATCAATAACAACATGTTCAATGCCGAAGCTTTGACAGTGTTCTGTGAGAAATGACAAGTTCTCACCCATGCCATAGCTCAATGTTACGGCTGTGAACTCAAAATTATACGGGGCAATTTTTTTGAGACGATTTATGAGGTGGAGCATTGTGATAGAGTCTTTGCCGCCACTGAGTGCAACCAAGACTCTATCGCCTTCGCAAATAAGACCAAACTCTGCGTTTGTTTGACCAAATAGTTT
>CAZNYV010000056.1:0-12554 GCA_964577355.1 uncultured Campylobacteraceae bacterium | reverse complement strand
CCAACGGTAGCCCAAGTTGCATGAATATCATATTTATCAAAGAGTGACAATATCACAGGGATAGCATCTCTGGCCCCCAACACATTTGCATTATACTTATCGTCAAGGGTGTCAAATACGCCCCATTTTAGTTCAAAGTCGAGACTGATAATGAAATTAGCATTTCCCAAATAGTCTCTCCTTAATTGTTAGAATATTTTTTAATCTACTTCGGAACACGGTGCTTTTCTGCAGATAAGTCTTCAACTTATATAAAAAATATTTTGGATATGAGAGCATATGACCTTTTCTTACTCTTATATAAGATACTTCAGAATGTTTTGCCCACTCTTTCTTGTATTCTTGCTCACCAATCATAAAGTCAAATTTTACAAAATCTTTTTTTTCTATCAAGTGTGACAAAAGTTTATATATAAGTATTTTTCCAAGACTGAATTTTAGATACTCTTTTTCTACGGTAGTTGTAAACTGATAAAAATACACTGTTTGGCTATCGTTTATACAGTAGGCATAAGATAATAGTTTGGAGTTGCTGTCATGCAATACTGCCAGAAAGGCTTCTCCTGTTTTTGACATATCTATCAGGGCGCTTTTATATCTATCAAACCCTTTCTTGCATTTCCAATCCGAAGATATATATTCTTTGTTCCATTTACTATTAAAGAGAACAAAAACCTTATCCAGAAAAACATCTATATCATCATTTGTAACTATAGAAAAAACCAACTCTCCAAACTCATCTTGATATAGTCTTTCAGACCTTCTAATGTTATACCAAAATTTTGACTTATGAGAGTTGTGAAACTCATCTAATGTCTTTGGTAGCAACAGGTATGGGGACGGCATATAGCTTATATACAGATCGCGGTCATTTTTTTCTGAATCCAGAACCAAATTTGGACAGATGTTGTATCTATTTTTGACGTACAGAAACACCAAATATCCTCTTCATGATTTTGTATGCTTTTTTATCCAAAGGAATTAACAGTATCTTGCCCCAAAGCTTATCGGAGCAATTAATACTATGAAAAACAGGCCATGTATAAGCATCAACACACCCTTGTTTTAACTGTATTATAAGTTTGTCCCTATAATCGCTATCGTTCACAAAAATCGGATACGCTTGCAATATATTTTTTGACAATATATCTTTTGACAATATATTGCCTACCACATCTAGGGTTTCGATCAAATCATAATAGAGCTCAGCGAGCTCCAACCTAATGGAAATAATATCGCTAATATTTAAATTGTCAACTATATATTTGTACAAAGATGCTGCGTTTACT
The DNA here is from genome assembly GCA_964577355.1 of uncultured Campylobacteraceae bacterium. Classification (GTDB taxonomy): domain Bacteria; phylum Campylobacterota; class Campylobacteria; order Campylobacterales; family UBA6016; genus CAZNYV01. The sequence goes on along the minus strand of CAZNYV010000056.1, from coordinate 11,265 downwards.
CCGCTGTCTAAATGTGGTTTGTAGCCATCGCTACATGACAAACTCTGAACACCCCTATTTATATGGTTTCTACAACCCAACAGACATAGTATATTTTTAGCCGACAAAACAGCAAATCTATAAAAAAGCTCAGAAAAACTCAAGAAGTCCTTACACCCTGCAAAATTTCCGATAGCTATAGCACCAATTTGCAATGGAATGTTCTTATAGACACTTGAAATTAGATAATCATACTCGTAAGGCCTTGAAAAGCCGTTGTTGACTAGTGTAAGAAAAGAATGAGCAGCGTCTTTTATTATTAATATATTATTCTGTTTCAACACAGCCTCTAGCGAAGTGCTAATGCTTGCCTCTACACCAAAAAAATCAACAATTAAAACAACTCTAGTCCTTTGTGTTATAAGGCTTAGCACCTCATCTTCGGAAAAAGATAAATTTTGAGTAATGTTATAAAATATAATTTTATCGGTAAAAGCCATAACAACATCTATCACGGTATGACACAAATAATCGGGGAGTATAACTTCATCATCTGGTCCGATAGTATTTGTATTCAAAATATTTTCAATAGCAACCCGTGAATATGTAAAATACCTAACGCCTATAGATACTGGCAAGGGGTGGGTTCTTGATAGCTTTAGATCAAAAAGCGATCCATCTCTAGCTATAAACATTATGAGTTTTTAACATAGTTGATTATTTTTGAGAACAGGCTATAAGGCAAGAAAGTGATGACAAAAAACACAAAAGTCTTTAGGTTTAAAAGCTTTACTTTTCTAAGTTTTTTCCTAGCTTTGGCTCCAGAGATATGAATCAGATTCAAAGCCTCTCTCATTTTAATCTCGCCATACAAAGATAGACGCATCTCTTTTGTAAAGTCGAGCCCGCATTTTTTTTTCAGCCTGAGGTACATTGTCTTTAGCTCGGATGGGAATGTTTCATGCAAAAACTTACTAAAATTATTGGAGTGAATGCGCCATGCCCCCAAAACATCAGGTATATATTTCACTTTTCAATAATAAGAAAGGAGTGTAAATAAGTCCCTGTCTCCTATCATGTTGTATGAATCTCCGAAATTCAAGCAATGCTTAACAAGTGTGTCTCTTCTTACGACTACAGTCTCCAAGGATACTCTGTATTTTTCAACAAGAGACTTGAAGATACTGCCAGAAGGCATGACCTCGATGTTTGCCACCCTTGAATAGCCATTATCAGAATTAAAGAATACAGTGTTGGAATGAACAAGAACAATGTTATTGTCACCCTCAAAAACAGCTATCTGTTTTTCCAGTTTCTGCGGCTCCCATAAATCATCGCAATCCAAGAATGCTACGTATTCGCAAGTACAAAATTCTAAAGCCAGATTCCGAGCCTTATACAAGCTGGTATGCTCTGGTGCATATATATATTTGATTTTTTCGCTATCGTAAGATTTTACAATATCGGAGCTACCGTCAGTGGACTGATTATCCCAAAATACAATCTCCCAGGCATCATAGGTTTGAGCAAAAACCGAATCAATTGCCTCCCGCAAATACTTTTCACCGTTATAACAATTCATCATAATTGATACCATAGGCAATCCGCTGTTCATATAGTTACCTTTTTTATACTATCAATATATTCGCCTAACGCGATATCCCAATCCCTCATAATATTAAGCCCTAGAAGGTTTAGCTTATGGTTTATGGCTGACTCATTGTCTGCAACATTTGCAACCCTATGAAAAGCTCCTTTGCCAACCGGTTCAACTTCAGTATCTAGCCCAAAATGTTCAACTATCTTTTTTACATAGTCATATCTAGATATGCCATTGGCCGTATTAACACAATTAAAGATACCGTATTGCCCGCTATTAATCAAAACCATTATCTGACTTGACAAGTCTTCGACATAAGTTGGATTACCTATTTGATGGCTATTTGAGCGCAGTTTACCACCGCTTTTTGCCTCAATATATCTATTAAAAACAAAATCCATCTTCCTGCTGCTATTTGAACCAAAAAGCCATCCAGTTCTTATAATTAAGTGTCTAGCAATATGTTTTTCAACAATCTTTTCCGCAAGATATTTTGTGTGATGATGAACTGTTGTCGGATGCGGTTCGTCAAATTCGTTAAATACATCACGACTGGCACCTCCATAGATACCGGTGCTTGATATATAAACAAACAATATATTATTATCAGCAGCATAATTAACCAGATTTTGTGTTCCAATGCAGTTTATTAAATAGGCAGCATCTCTATCATTTTCACACGCTTCTACATTCGTATATGCTGCTGTATGTATTATTATATTTGGCTGGATGCATTTTAATACCGACGAAACTTCTTCGCCTTTTGTTATATCCATCATACTTCTATTGCAAGCTATCACCTGCCATTCATGAGATGTTAAATACCTACACAAGGATGAGCCCAGAATTCCATCCGAACCAGTAACCAATATTTTTTTACCAGTCATACTTTATCTCGTCAAGATCTATACCTATTGCCTCATCAGGGTTATGCTCCAAATCAGCAATATTTAGCAGCATGTTATGCTCACCAACACCCCTAAATGCCATCCATAGTCCGCTGGGAACAGTTATTCTTTTATAGTTCTGTCTAGACAATGTAATAGATAGAAATTCGGCTCCATCGTACAAAACAAACTCTATCTCCCCATCAGGAACAATCAGATTCATTGTCATCTTGGTATGTTTTTTCCAGCCTTTAATTTCACCTTTGGCAATAGTCGAAAAGTACGCCTCTCCAAAGCCACAAAAACCATCATCGCTTTTTTTCATAGCATGAAATATATCGCCCTTAGGGTTATATATCTGTTTTAGCTCTGTTATTGTAATTTTCACTTTTCACTTTCCTTCATATAATCCAGGCCTGTATTTCGTCTCTACTAATACATAGGTTGCGTAAGATAAGAGCACGGTCATCAATATGGTTACCGAAAATACAGCAAGATGGTATTTTAAACTAACATAGACACCAGTATCCGTAGACATTCCCTTTAAGCATCTCTCGCTTACAAGTAATATTATAGGAAAATGCCACAAATATACGCCGTATGATATTTTTCCGAAAAATGTTAATATTCTTGATATAAAACCATACAGCCTGTTGCTCAAACATTTTGCTGGTGCGCTATCTTCCACTATATACATATGTCCTGAGTCTATTACAAAAATAATAACCGATGTAAACAAGAATAATTGAGCTTCAGCGACAATGTGATGACCCAAATTATCTAAAGCATAAAATATGAGATTTGTGAGAACAAACGCAGGTATAAGAAAATAAGCCTTAAAAGATTTGATTGATAGCTCAAGCTTTTTTTCAAAAATTAGCGTATTAAGTAGAAAACCTGCAAAAAAAGCGTAGAAAAAGTTAATAACTCCGTACTGCTTTATGGCAAAAGAAGCTGGGATAAAAATAACTAGTAGGAGCAATAGCCTTCTATTTATCGATATGCGACCGCTACCAAAAATATAAAAAACGAATGGTGACAAAACATAATATTGCATTTCATAAGAAAGAGACCATGTGACTAGGTTAATAGATCTGCCTGTAAGATTATTAACAAAGAAAATATCCCCTAACAGCTTCTTTAGATCAAAGGCAGCATACTGAGATATAGCTAGACAAATCAGCAGATTGAAATATAGAAGTGGCGCAATTCTCAAGAATCTATTTTTATAAAATGTTTTGACGCTCGACACCTCAACGGTGTATTTTTCTTGATAAAATAGTTTCCCCATCAAATAACCAGATAACACAAAAAATGTCACAACAAAGTTACTTCCAGTAGATGGTATAAATATCTTAAGAAACTCTAATTCATGATAAGCAAACTCTGTATGACTAAATGCTAAAACGCCCGCCAAACCAAATGTATGTGCTACGACAACACCAAGAGAAGCTAGCCCGCGTAACGGCAACAAGTAGTCCTGATGCTTATTGCTCATTAAGCGATCTCTTTAGCTCATAAGAATCTATCTGTTGCAGTGTTTTTTTGTACATATCAACATCATTTCTATAGAAATCATAATACCACTCGCTCGTAAACCTGATTGTTTCCGCATATTCTAAAGTGGCTTGCCATTTCAGATAAAACAGTGCTTTATCGCAGTTGAGTTTTAACAGTCCAGCCTCGTGAAAAGGGATATTATCCGTAACCCTGTAAGCGTCATCAATATATTCAAAATTCCAATATTTACTTAGATCGGTAAGTAGAGTTTCAACAGTATGGTTCTGCTCAGCTCTAGGACCGAAGTTGAACGCTTCTCCGTTTAAGTTGACGCGCTTGTATAGTTCTAGTCCCAGTTTGAGATAGCCGCTAAGAGGCTCCAATACATGCTGCCAAGGTCTAGTTGAGTTCGGGCTTCTTATCTCAACGGCTCTGCCCTCGCTCCACGCAAGCATACAGTCAACGACTATTCTGTCTTTTGCCCAATCGCCACCACCTATGACATTACCAGCCCTGCCGACCGCCAGTTTGACATTTGACTTGCTATTGTTAAAGAATGAGTGAAAGTACGATTTGATAATAAGCTCCGCTGCACCTTTGGAGCCACTATATATATCCCTACCGCCCATTTGGTCGTTTTCTTTGTAGCCCCAAACCTGTTCGATATTGTCATAAGCCTTATCACTTGTGATCATTACAACGGTACAGTTATGGTTGGAAATCCTTAAGGCCTCCAAAATATTCGCAGTCCCCATAGCATTTGAGCTTATGGTCTCTATCGGGTTGGAGTATGAAACCGACACGATAGGCTGTGCCGCGAGATGAAATACAAAATCTGGCTTCTCGGCACTGATAATCTCTGTCATTTTTTCTAGATTTCGGATATCCTCTCGATAATCTTTTATCTTATTTTGCATACCAAGCACCTCAAACATTGACGGCATAGTTGGAATATCTTTTGATATGCCTATCACATTTGCCCCCAGCTTTAGCAGCCAGACGCTTAACCATGTGCCTTTAAAACCCGTATGTCCAGTCACTAAAACTTTTTTATTTGTATATACACCCTCAAACATTATCTATCCCACACCTTCCAAGGAGCCCTGCCGCTATCCCACATTTCGTTTAGTTTTGTCTTGTCTCTCAAGGTATCCATTGGCATCCAGAAGCTGTTGTGCTTGTATGTAAAAATCTCGCCGTCCCTTGCCAGCGTCTTTAACGGTTCTTGTTCAAATACGCTATCGTCGCCGTCGGTAATATAATCAAGCACTTTTGGTTCACATACAAAAAATCCGGCATTTATCCAGCTTCCGTCGCCCTTCGGTTTCTCCTGAAACTCTACAACCCTGTCTTTTGAGTCGACATTTAACGCCCCAAATCTGCCGTCAGGCTGAGCTGAAGTCATAGTGACAGCCTTGCCGTGAGATGCATGAAACTCTAAAAGTTTACCTATATCTATGTCCGAAACGCCGTCGCCGTATGTAAGCATAAACGGTTCATTGCCGATATATTTTTTTGCCCTCTTTATCCTAGCTCCAGTCATAGAGTTTAGCCCCGTATCCAAAAGTGTAATCTTCCATGGCTCACTGGAGTTGTTGTGAACCTCCATCTGTCCGCTTTTCAAATCAATAGTCACATCACTTTGATGCAAAAAATAGTTTGCAAAATATTCTTTAATATAATAACCTCTGTATCCAAGCAAGATTACAAAGTCATTAAAACCATGGTGACTATATGTTTTCATTATATGCCAAAGTATAGGCTTTCCGCCAATCTCCACCATCGGCTTAGGACGCATCTCTGTCTCTTCGCTAAGGCGCGTGCCAAACCCTCCAGCCAGTAATAAGACTTTCATGAAACCATATCCTCCAATTCAAATGCTTCTATAATATTGCGATCTGTCGGTTCAACAAAGAAGCTATCCTTGTACCATTTGGACAGGTTCGCAATCTCTTCTTTATTGTTTACCCTGTAGCCTATTAACTTCCGACACAGTTCACCAACCTGATCCAAAGAAAAAGCAATATCCCAGATTTTCCCCTTGCCGTATTCGACCAAAGGATTTGCAGTCAGATTGTCAAAACTGGCTATCACCACAACCGGCACACCACATGCTACCGCTTCTACTAGACTGCCAGAAGCTGTTCCTATTACTATTTTTGCATTTTCAAAAAGTTTGTAAATATTGTCGTCTATTATACAAATATTATCAGAAATGCTGCCTATTTTTTTTATATCCACTGCTGGATGGTTTTTGAAAAGCACCCTGTCGAAACACGCGACACCTTGAAGCATATATTTTGTTTCTTCGAATAGATATGAACCCAAAAGAACTATATTTTCCCCATTCTTTGTACCAGCAAAAGAAAACACATTTCCATATCGAAGAGAAACACCGTTTCTATAGATAATATTTTTTCTGTCCAGTATATAATAGCTACCATTGACCAGTACGGTATGTGCAGAGACCTGTTGCTCATAATCCAAATCATACATAATGGTGTTTAAGTAGGTTTCATAGTTGAGATAAAACTGGCACGCCGTAATTTTTATTTTTGAATTATTCTTTCTAATCGCGTAGTTGAAACTTCGCTCATTTACCTGAAATTCACTCCATGAAAATATCTTTGACACAGACTCTGTCTGCGCTATGTGCTTACCGATAAAATATCGTGTCAAGCCGTCAAGAGAGAAGGAGCTTATGTCGTCGATAACCGATGTATTAAATATACTGTTCTGAGTAGAGTTTTCTTTGCAGAGAAGCTTAAGTGTCCTGAACGGATATTGAACCATCACAAAAAATATTTTTATGAAATCAACAAACCTCAAAAGCTCGAATTCAAAAACAAACTTTCTACTATCACGCATGATGATGTCAAAAAATTTTATAAGCTTAAAGGGATTCCTCCCGATATTGTAGAGCCTAGGTAGAATGGCGTAATCGACGCCACAACTATCAAGTATCCTATATATGTCGACAAAATACGCTTCATTAAATGCCTTCTCTTTATTTACCCTGTCAACTAGAACATATATATCTATCAAAAGAGGTGGAATGTCATGTCTTGTTTTTTTGTAAAAAAGTTTAAAAAGTAAAAAAGCTATAAGGTAAGAGACAAACAGATAAGAATTCTTAGCATAAAATTTTATGCTAACCTTTACAAACTGCATAAATCTGTTTGTTTTCTTATTTAAGTTTAAAAAAAAGTTTTTTGGGAAGCTACTCACAAAAGGATTTGCAATAAGCGTCGGGTTTATGACAGTATATATATCAAGTGCAGTATGCCTCTTTGTGTCAGAAATATATGTATAGAATGCATTCTTGTTATCCATATAAGAATCATAAATATCTCTTGGATTCAAAATACAAATCCGTCAAAAGTTTCTATATAGCCGAGCGACCTCAAATCTGGATTGTTATACCCATAAAACTTTACACCATTTTCGCAAGCGGCCTCATAGTCATTGATACTATCGCCCACAACAACAGTCTCTTCTGTGGTATAGCTGTACTTGTCCATAATGTTTTTGATCAAAATACTCTTTTTGATTGGCGAACCGTTAACCGTGATAAAAAATTTATCAATATGAAAGTTTTTACACAGCATATTAAGCTCATTGTGCTCTGCACCAGAGACTATATGCATATGGTAGTTGTTGTGGTTTTTTTCTATAAATTTCAATGTATCTTGAATTAGATTGTTTTTATCCTGCAATTTATGAGCTATTATATCGGCAAACCTATCAGCCAGCGTGCCAACCTCATCATCATCAATCTCTTTGTCCAATAATGTATTAAAAAAATACCTTATCTTTGCAAAGCGCGATATACCGCCATTTGCATAATGATAAGGCTCAAATCTCTTAGCGGCATTGCTATCATAAGCGCTAAAAAGCTCCACAAAACCATCACCCTTAATCTTCATGCTATCCAGTATGACACCGTCAAAGTCAAACAGAATGTTTTTAATCACAAAGCTCACCAAATACAGTACACGGCAACCCATCACAGTTTTCTATCCTCAGTGGCGAAATGATTACGCTCTTCAGTCTGGTGCTTGAATCTATGCGTGTCAAATCCATATCTTCCAGCAACAAGAGCGGTTTTTTTGGATTTAGAAATCTCCTATGTGCCTCTCTGCCAATGTCTCTCTGCGCAAAGCTAGAAACTGAAATGCTGTCAAACCCAAACACCCGAAGCGAGCCAAAATTGGACATAAGATAGTCATACAGGTCTGGATGAAACCCATAATTTGTCTGCCAAAAAATCTCCTCGCCCCTACTATGACAGATACCAGTCTTCACAATCAAAATATCGTAGTCTTTTTTTTCTACGCTACCTAATGCATGTATGAGTTCGTCATGTATAACTGCACCCTGAGGATTTATTTCCACGACAAGCGGATTAGTAAAAAACCAAAAATCAGCACTAAAATCTTTGACCGTCTGTCCATCCTCATAAAAGTGATAAGGCATATCAATATGCGTGCCTATATGTGCGGTGGTCTCTATATGGCTATCGTTTGCGATGTCACCCTTCTGAATCGCGCTACTTTTTTTCAAAACAAACGAACTTCTGGCGCCATAAGTCGGAGTAGATGGAGATAGGCAATAAGAGAGGAAGAGCATTAATTTTCTAGCTCGGTATAAATCTGCTGAATACACTCCAAAAGCCCCTGTCCTAGGTCTATATAAGGATTCGCAACCAGTTTTTTCGCGACAGTAGGATGAAATGTGTACGGTGTAATCTTGTAATGCCCAGTATTATCATCGCTTATCTTCTGAATGGACAGCTTGTTTTGCATAATCTCATTTATCATCGTAAGAAGCTCTATTCGCTTTAGCTTTTCGATACCTGTCAGAATAATATGCTCGTTTTCATATTGGGCGTCGTTTAGTATATCAACCGAGAGCTTTGCGGCATCTGCCGCATGGATATACTCTCTTATGTCTTCTCCGTCACCATTGTAATGCAAAACACCATCTTTTATAGCGTCTTTTAAGAGGTTGTAAATATAGTTATTGTGGCTAGCCCTTTCACCATAAAGCGACCCGTAACGGATAACTGTGTACTTTAAACCGTATCTTTTATAGTACTCTTCCGTCAGCTTCTCTGAGGAATGTTTGCTGATACCATAGAACGAGCCATCTTGGCTAAGAGAGTAAGCGCTACTGGCATACACAAACCTCTCTACGCCACCAACTTGTCTGCATGCCTCCAAAATATTTAGGTTGCCCATAACATTTACTTGAAATGTCTGCACCGGATTATGTATGGCATCATCCAGATTTGCTACAGCCACGAAGTTGTAAACAATGTTCGCACCAGAGACAACCTCTTTGACGGTTTTGATATCAAAAATATCGATTTTTGCAAATTTCTGGCACTCTTGAAGATATTTTGGCTCCGACAGGTCTGCTATAACCACGCTATAGCCCCTTCTGGTAAGCTCATCAGCCACATAACTGCCAAGAAATCCACTTCCACCAAATACTACGGCTGTTTTCATATTTTAAAATACTCTTTCAGATGTTTTATTGCACTCATTCCCATGGCCTCCACAGCTTCGATTGCATTTCCGCCAATATGCGGAGTACATATAAGATTTGGTAAGGATATCAGCTCCTTGTCACTAGGGGGTTCCTCAACATACGCATCTATTGCGGCGCCGGCTATCATACCATCTGCTATGGCAAGCTTCAAATCATGCTCATTAATAATCCCGCCCCTAGCACTATTAATGACAAATGCAGTACTTTTCATCTTTTGAAAAACTGCCATGTCAATCATATTTTCAGTCTCAGAATCAAGTGGCACATGAAGCGTAACAATATCCGCTTCTCTGTATATTTGCTCTTTGGAACATTCTGTAAGACCCATGCTTTTGTAGTACTCATTCTGATTTACGATATCGTTTACCAAGATATTGCACCCGAACGGCTGCAAGAGGCGCACAAGCTCCTTGCCTATATATCCTACGCCGATAATACCAACACTCTTGCCACTAAGCTGAAAACCACCATCTTTATTCCATTTGCCACTTTTTAACTGATTTGATGTCAGATACAGGTTACGACAAAGCATAAGCATATAGCCGAGTGTCATCTCCGCAACGCTCAGACGATTGACGCCACCGCTCCAGCCTATCGCAATACCGCGCTTCTCGCATTCATACAAGTCTATATTGTTCAGTCCTACGCCGTATTTTGAAATAATTTTGAGTTTTGGAAGGCGAGACAGCACATACCCATCAACGCTCTCTAGCCCAACAATCACAGCATCTGCATCTTTTACAAATTCTATAAAACTATCTTTATCAAACCTAGTGCCTTCTAGATTCAACTTGGCATTTGGGAAATATTTCAAAATCTCCTTTTGCAAAACTGGGTGTTTAGAAAACGAAGGGGATGTTACGACGATATTCATATTTTTACACTTTCAATAATTTTCTCATACACCATGCGGTGTCCATTTTTGTCAAAATGCACTCCATCATAAGTTGACACTGCACTACTAACATCAATAGAAATTGATTTCCCACTGAAATCTGCAATATCAGCCAGCATAGCATTGGTCTCCATAAGCTGCCTGAAAAACGAGGTGGGTCTTTTTCGTCCCATTTCTAAATTTATATCAACAATAGGCGTATTAATAAAGTAAATCTTATCAAATAACCCATCAAGAAAAGATGCAAAATCTTTTAAATACCGTATTGAATATTTATAGCTTCCCAAGGTTTCTTCTATCCCGCTGCTTAACATATAGCGATCATGAACTTTTAGCTCCGAATCGTTTATGCTGAATTGAATGATTTGTGAGTTTATATCATCTAAGTTTTCCTGCTTCTTTGGTGTACAATCGACAAAACCTAGGTTGGTAACCAAGTTTTTAAATTTTAGAGTAGTGTTAAGTTTCAGAAAATTATATAGTGTCGCAAAAACAGTCAAGTTTTTTGGTCTGGAAATTGCCAAATACGACATATTATTCTCTTTTAGATATTTCAGGGTAAGCATTAAATATGTATCGTCAAATTCTGATTCATTTATCGTTAAACTGCGTGAATCGAAGAATAAAAGGTGGTCTATATTATTATCGGTAAGATAGCTTTTGAATATAACATTTTCTCTTGATGTGCTTTTCTCGCCGATACCAAATAGCATATTACATCCTAGTTTTCATTAGTCTAGCTGGCACTCCACCAACGACAGAATATGGCTCTACATTTTTCGTAACAACACTGCCAGCCCCAACAACAGAACTTCTTCCAACCGTAACATTGGGCACAACGACGCAATTTG
>CAZNYV010000055.1:5638-12640 GCA_964577355.1 uncultured Campylobacteraceae bacterium | reverse complement strand
ACAAGGTTAAACAAACAAAAGTTAACTACTCGAAAAATTCGAATAGTTCAAAAAGGGGAAAGTTAGATAAATGACCGAACTAGCCACTAGCGCCATATCAAGTAAGATCTACACTATTAGAGGATTGCAGGTTATGCTGGATAGAGACTTGGCGGAACTTTATGGCGTTGAGCCAAAACGACTCAACGAGCAAGTCAAAAGAAATATTGATAGATTCCCGCCACAGTTTAGATTTCAACTAACAAAAGATGAAAAAGACGAACTGGTCGCAAATTGCGACCACCTCCAAAGTATGAAATACTCATCTAGCTTGCCGTATGTATTCACGGAGCAAGGTTTGGCGATGCTGTCATAGGCGCGAGTCTCAAGGATTTGGGCAAAAAGTGGTTCGCGTTTTCTAGGTTTGAGATGGGAGCACTAGAAGTCTTGGGAAAATTGAAGTGAGAAAAACAATCACGCAAATTCGTAATCAGCATGATATTTTTATTTGCTAAAATCACCAGATAATTTACAAAAAAGGCAAAAAATGAAAATACTCGTCATCAACTCTGGCAGTTCGTCTATCAAATTTCAGTTATTTGACATGAGCAACAGCTCTACACTTGCCAGCGGACTCATCGAGCAAATAGGCGAAAGCTCCTCTCATGCCAAGCTCAAATACGACTCAAAGTCGCTAGAAGAGTCAAAACCACTAGCCAACCACAAAGAAGCCCTTGTATTAGCCAGCCAGATGTTAGCCACTAGTGGACTGCTCAGCAGTTTCGCAGAGCTGGACGGTATAGGGCACAGAGTCGTACACGGCGGTGAGGCGTTCACTACCTCGACCATCATAGACGATGAGGTGATAGAGGCGATAGAGAAAGTCACCCCGCTAGCCCCGCTTCACAATCCAGCCAACCTAGAGGGCATCCGCTCCGCGAGAGAAAAAGCTCCAAATGTCCCGCAAGTAGCGGTGTTTGACACGGCGTTTCACCAGAGTATGCCGCAGTATGCGTATATGTACGCTTTGCCTTACGAGATGTATGAGAAATACGGCGTCAGGCGATACGGTTTCCACGGCACTTCGCACTATTTCGTAGCAAAAGAGGCGGCAAAATATCTGGGCAAGTCGCTAGAAGAGCTCAATCTCATCACGCTTCATCTAGGCAACGGAGCTAGTCTCTGCGCTATAGAGAACGGTCAGAGTGTGGACACTTCGATGGGTATGACACCGCTAGAGGGGCTCATCATGGGGACAAGGAGCGGCGACCTCGACCCTGAAATCATTTTTTATCTAGTGAAAGCGACAGGCAAAAGCTTTGAGCAACTCGATAAAATACTCAACAAAGAGAGCGGACTCAAGGGCATTTGTGGTGCAAACGATGTCAGAGAGATAATCGCCAAAAGCGAGGCAGGAGATGAGAGAGCCACTCTAGCCCTGATGATGTTCAGCTACCGAATCAAAAAATACATAGGCTCATACGCCGCAATTTTGGGTAGAGTGGATGCAGTAGTCTTCACGGGCGGTATCGGCGAGCACTCTCCGCTCCTGCGAGAGATGACGATGTGCGGTAGGCTGGAGCAGAGTCTCGGGATGAAAGTCGATTTGACCAAAGACCACTGGGACAAACATGAGGCTTGGGATGCGAGCACACATGACAGCAAGATAAAAATGCTGATTATCCCGACAAACGAAGAGCTAGAAATCGCCGAACAGACAGCCAGTTTGATAAAGCATAGCGCGACATAAGATTTCAATCAAGATAGAATTGCTATCCTAATGCTATTCTAAAAAGTTATACTTGAGACTTTAATTTTAATGGGGTATCAAGTATGAAAAATCTAAGCATCAAGGTCAACATTCTACTGCTTGTAGTTGTGGCAGTTGTGGGGCTTTTGGTTCCATCTCTCATAACACTAAAATCTCAAATGCTCACCGACAAAAAAGAGAAAACAAGAAATCTCGTCGAAAGCGCCCATTCTATCGCTCTTAGCTATTACAAACTAGCAAAAGATGGCAATATGAGCGAAGAAGAGGCAAAAGAAAAAGCTCTAAGCTCAATAAAAGCTATGAGGTACGCTGGCAAAGAGTATTTTTGGGTCAATGATATGGGTACACCATATCCCAAAATGATTATGCACGCTACAAATCCAAAGCTAGATGGAGCACTTTTGGATGCCGCAAAATTCAACTGCGCGACTGGAATGCAAGCAGGTGACACTGGCGATGTACAAAGTACGGACGGCAAAAAAAATCTATTTCAAGCGTTTGTAGATGTAGCCAGAGAAAAAGGGAGCGGGTTTGTCACATATGACTGGACAAAACCAAAAGAAGGCCGAGGAGGCACCGAAGAGCTCTACCCAAAACTATCATATCTCAAAAAGCTAGATGGATGGGATTGGGTCATAGGAAGCGGAATATATATCGATGATATGAACTCTGCTTTTATCGGTACAGTATCAAAAAACATAGCTTTTATCCTGCCTATTATTTTGATTTTGGCTTTTGTATCTTGGGTGATTGTGAACAATGTTCTAAACTCCATAAAAGATGTCGTAACACCTGTCGTAAATCTATCCAACTCAATGGTAAAAGGCGATGCTGACCTCAATATCCACATCAAAACAAACTACAAAAATGAGCTCGAAGAGATAGCAAACGCTATGAACAAATACATAGATGCTACAAAAACCATCGTAGAGTATGCCAAAAACACATCCTCCGAAAACGCCTCAGTCTCGACAGAACTGGCACAAACTTCATACAGTATCGGCGGCAGAGTCGAAGAGGATGTGCGCACTATCAATCAGATTTTCAAAAACACTCAAGAGATTTCTTCACACCTGAGTGAATCAGCGAAAGAAACAGAAGAGAGCAAAAAAGATGTAGCGGACGCTAACAACTCCTTGAAAAAGGCAAAAGACGAACTATCAAAAATGGTCGGCGAAGTGCATCAAAATGTAGAAATCGAAACTGAGTTTGCTACAAAGCTACAAGATTTGACACATGAAGCCGAGAGAGTCAAAGGTGTATTGTCCGTTATCGGCGACATCGCAGACCAAACAAACCTACTAGCACTCAACGCGGCTATCGAAGCAGCCAGAGCTGGCGAACACGGCAGAGGATTTGCAGTCGTGGCTGACGAGGTGCGAAAGCTAGCTGAGAGAACTCAAAAAAGTCTGATGGAGACAAATGCGACAATAAATACAATCGTACAATCCATCAACGAAGCAGCCGAGCAAATGAGCACAAACGCAGAAGGTATCAAAAAACTAGGCAACAGCTCTATCAGAATAGAAGAGTATATCTTGAACTCCGTAGAGATGATGGACAAGACAACAGATATTATAAATGACTTGGCTCAAAACAACTCTAAAAATGTGAGAGACATAGAGAATATTTCAAAAATGCTCAGCTCAATAAACGACACAGCTAGAATCAATGCTAGAAGCGTCGAAGAGATAGCATCAGCTACAGAACATCTGAACAAAATGACAGATGGTCTAAATCTAAAACTAAAAAACTTCAGAACATAGCAAACAATAGCACTGGACGAAAATCCAGTGCAAACCCACCAACCAAAACCTACTAAGCCCAATAAAAACAAAAACTCCAAAAATCACACATTCATTGCAAAGTCAGGGCTTTTACCACTATTTTTGTAAAATGCAAAACTTTTTAATTTTTTAGGAAATTCGTAAATGATAAATTCCCTCCGAGGTATGAACGACGCACTACCACCGACAAGTGAAGAGTTCAAATATTTTTTGAGCGTGTGCGAGAGTGTCGCGCTCAGATATGGTGTCAAGCCGATTTTTGTACCAATACTAGAAGAAACCGCACTATTCAAACGAAGCGTAGGCGAGAGTAGCGACATCGTCGGCAAAGAGATGTACAGATTTACCGACAAAGGTGACAATGATGTCTGTATGCGCCCAGAAGGTACAGCTGGCGTGGTCAGAGCTTTTGTGCAGGCGAAGCTCGACCGTGCAGGAGGCAGGCACGCTTGGTACTACTGGGGTCCGATGTTCCGTTATGAGCGACCGCAAAAAGGCAGGCTTAGGCAGTTTCACCAGTTCGGTGTGGAGATTTTTGGCGAGCCAAGCGTGATGGAAGATGCAAATGTTATCTGCATGATGGCAGATATTTTTGACACTCTGGGAGTGAAATTCTCTGTCAAAATCAACTCTCTAGGCTGCGGTGAATGCTCACCGAGATACAGAGAAAAACTCGTCGCTTTCCTAGAAACTATCAAATCAGAGCTATGCGAGGATTGCCATAGACGGATAGAGACAAACCCAATGCGTACTCTGGATTGCAAAGTCGAGCAGTGCAAATCTCACTTAGTGGACGCACCAAAGATAACCGACAATCTATGTTCTGAGTGTGAGGGTGACTTTCATAAATTACAAAAAATATTGACACTCAAAAACATACCGTTCGAGATAGACAAAAATCTCGTCCGAGGGCTGGATTATTACAATAAGAGCGCATTTGAGTTTACCGCCGATACTGGTGGTAGCCAAAACGCAATAGCAGGTGGCGGACGATACGACAAGCTAGTCGAATACCTAGACGGTAGAGCTACGCCAGCGGTAGGTTTTGCGATAGGAGTGGAGAGGGTTTTGCCGCTTGTCGCTATGCCACAGACAGATAGGACTGGGCTTTATCTCTGTACTAGCGAAGAGAGCGAAGTGGAGAAGATATTTCTGCTAGGTCAGTCGCTTCGCAAAGATTTTGTCACAGAGATAGGATATAGTGCGAGACAAATCAAAAATCATCTAAAATCTGCTGACAAGTCAAACTCTCTGTTGTTTGTCTGCATAGGTGAAGATGAAGCGACAAAGGGTGAAATTTGGATAAAAAATCTACAAACAAAAGAGGAGTTAAAACTCCCGCAAACACAGTTGGTAAATTACCTGAAGGAGAAAATGAGTTGATTGATTACGGCATAAAAGTTTGGGGCAGAGATGATTTTTTCATCGAAAATGGTCTTGTAAAAATCAACTATGGGCAAAAACCTTCTCTCCTAGAGATAGTATCTGAAATCAGGGAAAATGGACACAAAGGTCCACTTTTGCTCAGATTCCCTCATCTCATCCAAAAGCAAATCGCACTCATGTATGACAAATTTACCAATGCGATGAAAGAGTTTGACTACAAAGGCAACTTCCATGCTGTCTTCCCTCTCAAGGTCAATCAATTCCCAAATTTTGTCAAAAATGTCGTAGATACAGGCGAAGAATACAGCTATGGACTAGAAGCTGGCTCCAAGGCTGAGCTAATCATCGCTATGGCACACAACAATATGGGCTCTCCGATAACAGTCAACGGTTTCAAAGATATGGAGATGATAAGCCTTTGCTTCATCGCTGCCAAAATGGGACATAACATCACAATAACTATTGAAGGGATAAACGAGCTAGAGCAGATAATCGATGTCGCCAAAAGACTAGGTGACCCAGTACCAAATATCGGGCTACGAATCCGACTGCACTCCGTAGGTATCGGCATTTGGGCAAAAAGTGGCGGAATCAACTCCAAGTTTGGTCTGACATCCACAGAATTACTAGAAGCAGTGGACATGCTAAAAGCCGCCAAACTACTAGAAAAACTATCCATGATTCACTTTCACATCGGCTCACAAATGGGCGACATCAATCCGCTCAAAAAAGCTCTCAAAGAGGCTGGAAATATCTACGCTGACCTCAAAAAAATGGGTGCTAGTTGCCTGAACGCTATCAATATCGGTGGCGGTATAGCAGTAGAATATTCGCAACAAGAGCGAAAATTAGATAGAAACTACAACCTCGAAGAGTTTGCAAACGATGTTGTGTATCTGATGAAAGGTATCGCACAGGCAAAAGGTGTAAATGAGCATGATATTTTCACAGAATCTGGCAGATTTATCTCGGCTCACCACGCCGTACTCGTAGCCCCTGTGCTAGAGCTATTTTCAAATGAGTATGAATCAAAAGAGCTCAGACTAAAAGAGCAAAATCCGCCACTAGTAGCTGAGATGCACGACCTGTACGAGACGATGAATGAGAAAAACTCAAACGAATATATGCACGATGCCACCGACCATTTTGAATCCCTTCTCACACTCTTTGACCTAGGTTATGTGGATTTGCAAGACCGCTCAAATGCAGAGATTTTGCTACACCTCATAGTCAAAAAATTTATCGCCATATCAGAGGGCAACTATATCAAAGGGCTGAAAAATCTGCAAGAAAGTTTGCAAGAAAAATACCTAGTGAACTTCTCTATGTTCCAGAGCTTGCCTGATTATTGGGGGCTTGGGCAAAATTTCCCAGTCATGCCAATACACAAGCTAGACATCAAGCCAACCAGAAGTGCGGACATCTGGGACATCACTTGTGATTCTGACGGCGAGATAGGATTTAACATCAAAAACCCACTATTTCTACACGATGTCGACCTCGACAAGGAAGAGTATTTTGTGGCGTTTTTCAAAGTTGGCGCATATCAAGAGGTGCTAGGAATGCAGCACAATCTATTCACCCATCCGACAGAGGCTACCATATATTTTGATGAGGATGATGGCTCTTACGAAATAGGTGATATTATCCAAGCGCAAAATCTTATAGACATACTAGACGATATGGATTACGACATCAAAGAGATAGAAATCAAGCTCCGACACAAGATAGCTGATAGCAAACATATCCCAGAAAAAAAGAAAAAAGAGATAATGGGAGAGCTATACGTATATATGAGTGAAAACAATTATCTAAGGACGATAAAACCTTGAGTCAATCACTAATCGACATCATCAAAGAAGACTTCTCCAGTGTGCTAGAGCGCGACCCTGCAATACACTCAAAGATTGAGCTATTCTTCAACTACCCTGGTCTTTGGGCGCTATTTTGGTATCGAATCTCGCATAAGCTATATATTTCGGGATGGAAAGTGCTCTCGAGGGTTGTTTCTGGATTGTCACAAATCATAACCAGCATAGACATACACCCCGCATCCACGATAGGCAGGAGGGTTTTTAT
>CAZNYV010000055.1:0-5607 GCA_964577355.1 uncultured Campylobacteraceae bacterium | reverse complement strand
CCATGGGATTGGCGTTGTGATAGGTGAAACAGCGGAAGTCCATGATGATGTTACGATATATCAAGGCGTCACGCTTGGCGGTGTCAGTCTAGCCAAAGGCAAAAGACATCCGACAATCTGCCGCAATGTTGTCGTAGGCTCTGGAGCAAAGATACTAGGAAATATCATCGTAGGGGAAAACTCCAAGATAGGAGCCAACTCTGTAGTAATCAAAAATGTACCACCGGATAGCACAGCGGTCGGTGTGCCAGCTAGGGTTATCAAAAAAGGAATGGACAAAAATCCATTTGCTCACGACAAATTACCAAACATCGATGATGAGATATTCAAATACCTCATCAAACGAATCGAAATACTAGAAAATGCTCTGATGAGTGGAGATAGAGACATAGTCAAAAAAGACAAAGAGCTCGATGATAGCTATGACGACTTCATAAAGACTTTGGATAAATAAAGCCAGTCAAACCAGTTATGGTTTGATTATGACTTTGAGTATTTTTTGCTCTGTTTTCGGTTTATCATTGGCATCTGTTGGAGTGTATTCAATCTGTTTCAAGACTGACAAACCGCTCTTGACAACACCAAAAATAGTATGATAGCCGTTCAGATGCGGTGTCGGAGCGACAGTTATAAAAAACTGGCTGCCGTTTGTATTTGGTCCATGATTTGCCATAGCCAGCAGATATGGCTTTTCAAATGTTATTTTTGGCGTGATTTCGTCGGCAAACTCTCTATTCCACACAGATGAGCCGCCTCTGCCAGTCCCTGTCGGGTCTCCACCTTGAATCATAAACTCTCTGATAACCCTATGAAAAATCAATCCATTGTAGTAACCTTTCTTGGAGAGTGCGATGAAGTTTTCACAAGCTTTTGGCGCAACATCAGGTCTGAGTTCTATCTCTATATCACCTTGATTTGTCTGGATAATAGCTGTTGGCGCTGCGAAGAGCGAAAGGGAAGTAGCAAGCAAAAAGAGTAACTTTTTCATTTTATTTCCTGTTTTGTATTTTGTTCAGACATTAAAAAAGGCGCAAGAGGATCGAACAGTCGATGAACTCTTGCGCCGAGGTTTGGCACCGTGAGAATTATATCAATCCAAGGCTGAATAAAGCCAACCGAGAATTAGATTTACTCTACTTCTGCGTCGATGACATCATCGTCGTGTTTTTTGCCGCCAGCGTGCGCACCTGCGTCGCCAGTAGCACCAGCTTCACCACCTTGTTTTGCATACATTGCTTCTGCCATTTTGTGGCTTGCAGCTGTTAGGCTTCTAGTTTTGACTTCTATCTCATCTTTGCTGACATCTTCTCTCGAAATCGCCTCTTTTAGCTCTTTTATAGCTTCTTCGATTTTTACTTTATCTTCAGCGCTTACAGCTTCTCCAGCTTCGCTCATAGCTTTTTCTGTTTGGTGGATTAGAGCATCTGCTTGGTTTTTCGCCTCAACAATCTCTTTTCTCTTGCTGTCTTCTTCTTTGTTCGCCTCTGCTTCTCTGACCATTCTATTGATTTCATCATCGCTAAGACCAGATGAACCAGTGATTTTGATATTGCTCTCTTTGCCTGTCGCTTTGTCTTTTGCGCTAACAGTCAGGATTCCATTCGCATCGATGTCAAATGTAACTTCGATTTGAGGCACGCCTCTTGGAGCTGGAGTGATACCGCCAAGCTCAAATGTTCCAAGCGATTTGTTATCTCTAGCAAACTCTCTCTCGCCTTGTAGTACATGGATTGTAACTGCTGGCTGATTGTCTTCCGCTGTCGAGAAAACTTGTGATTTTTTGACAGGGATTGTTGTTCCTCTGTCGATTACTTTTGTCATCACGCCACCAAGAGTCTCAATACCAAGAGTCAAAGGTGTAACATCTAGTAGAAGTACATCTTTTACATCACCTTTTAATACGCCCGCTTGGATTGCTGCACCGATTGCAACAACTTCGTCAGGATTGATACCTTTGTGAGCCTCTTTGCCAAAGAACTCTTTTACTTTGTCTTGAACTTTTGGAGTTCTAGTCATACCACCAACAAGGACAACTTCGTCGATTTTGTCTTTTGATAGCCCAGCATCTTTTAGAGCTGTTTTGACTGATTCAAAAGTCTTGTCGATAAGGTCGCCTACAAGGCTCTCGTATTTCGCTCTTGTGATTTTTTTCACAAGGTGTTTTGGTCCTGACGCGTCAGCCGTGATAAACGGTAGGTTGATGTCCGCTTCCATTGAGCTTGATAGCTCTTTTTTGCTGTTTTCAGCCGCTTCTTTTAGTCTTTGCATCGCCATAGCGTCGTTTGATAGGTCGATTCCGCTTTCAGATTTGAACTCTTCCATTAGGAAGTTGATGATTCTGTTATCGAAGTCATCACCACCTAGGAATGTGTCACCAGAAGTCGATTTGACCTCAAATACACCGTCGCCGATTTCAAGGACAGAGACATCGAATGTACCACCACCTAGGTCATATACTAGGATTGTTTCGTTTGAATTTTTGTCTAGTCCGTATGCGAGTGAAGCTGCAGTTGGCTCATTGATGATTCTTAGGACATTTAGCCCAGCGATTGTTCCTGCATCTTTTGTCGCTTTTCTCTGAGCATCGTTGAAATACGCTGGAACTGTGATAACAGCCTCAGTTACACTCTCGCCTAGGAATGCTTCTGCATCTTCTTTTAGCTTCATTAGGATTTTTGCGCTGATTTCTTGCGCTGTATATTCTTTGTCATCTACTTTGATTCTGCAGTCGTTGTTTGGACCAGCTACTACATCGTATGGAGACTTTTCTTTTGCATTTTTTGCCTCTTTCATATCCATCGTAGCACCCATAAATCTCTTGACAGAGAATATAGTTCTCTTTGCATTTGTGATAGCTTGTCGCTTCGCCGCCGCACCTACTAGCACCTCGCCTTTGTCTGTGAAAGCCACGATTGAAGGAGTTGTTCTAGCTCCCTCTTTGTTTGGGATTACTTTTGGTTCGCTTCCATCCATGAAGCTCACACATGAGTTGGTTGTACCTAAATCTATTCCAATTACTTTTGCCATTGTTTTTTCCTTCTTTAAATTTAAATTTTGTTTACATTAACTATTGACGGTCTTAGCACTCTATCTCTGAGCATATAGCCCTTTTGAAGAACTGCTACGATTGCATCGTTTGGCATATCTGCGTTTGCACTTTGCATCACTGCCTCGTGGAAATTTGGGTCAAATCCATTTTCGTGAGAAACTGGCTTGATTCCATGTCGCTCAAATATTTTCATCAAGTTGTCAAATGTCAGCTTGATTCCCTCTTGGACTTGGTTTGTTTCACCCTCACCAAAATGTCCCATCGCCATCTCAAGGGTGTCCGCGATTGTCAGCATATCTTTTGAAAACCGCTCTACTGCAAAATCTATAGCAGATTGCTTTTCTTTATCTAGTCTTTTGCGAGTATTCTCAAACTCCGCATACATCCTGAGGTATTTATCCTCTGATTCCTTGAGCTTGTCTTCTACAGACATCTCACGAGCAGCCATCATCTCAGCCATCAGAGCATCATCGCCCTCATGAGCGTGATCACCACAGCAGATGTCTTTTTCTTCGTGTTGTTCGCACAAATTTTCATCTTTTTCCAACTATCTCTCCTTTTTATTTAATTATCTAATTATAGCTCTTCTAGAAACTTCTCAAAATTTCTAGTCACATGCCCGAAGCAGACAAAGTCAGCTTGATTCGACTCAATATTTGCATTGGTTTTGAACATCATGTAGCCATCTGGCAAGAATGAATCAAAATGAACACCGTTGTCTAGTTGAGCCATAAAAGAACCTGTCAAAAAGTCTCTAAAAAAGCTTTTTGCCCAAACTCGATTACTCGTAGCAATCTCAAAAAAACTAAACTCGTTCGCTATTTTTGGCTCCCTAGAAGCTAGGAATTCATCAATCTTCATAACCACATCGCCGACCTTTGAATTGAAAGCAATACTACGAATCTCCATCATATCTAGTCCGATAAACTCGCTCAAAAACATTCCGAGAAAACTATCGCCTTTGATGGTTATTTCACCTTCCTCAAACTCAGCAACAACAAACTTCTCACCAGCCGTATGGACAGCCAAAAGACAGTTTTGTTGCTTTAGTCTGAGAACAGATGAGACATTGTGTCTATCGGCTGACTCTTGCAATGAGTCCAAATCTTTTATATTTATACTTGCCACAGAGGACAATCGGTCGCTCCAAAAACTCTGCAGCGCGCTTTGACTAGGAGTTCTACCTCCAGATATATGCAGCTGAACCAGCAGTCCATCGTCACCCATAGCTTTGAGATAGTTTCTAATCGTAGCCGAAGAAATATCCATATTTATAAGCTCTTTGATATATTCTGAGCCTATAGGTTCATGATTTCTGATATACTCCACAATAATGCACTCTAGAATCCTATCGCGCTTTTGGCTTCTGTTCATCTTAGCTCGTCTTTATCAAGTTTTGGGTGTAATCTAACACAAATTAGCAAGTGAAGTACTAAATTGCTAACTAAATTATACAACTTTAGTCCTGCACTGTCAAGATTGTTTTTGAAATTTTTTGACATTTTTTGGAAACACCAAAAATGACGCTTTAAACCGCATTGGATATAATTCGCATTCAACTTTTAGATGGGTGTCCGAGTGGTTGAAGGAGCACGCCTGGAACGCGTGTAAAGTCGTAAGGCTTTCGAGAGTTCGAATCTCTTCCCATCTGCCATATCTGCAAAGCAACCCACCAAATAATACTCTCCGCCGTACTTAGCTTGTTAATTTAATGCAATCAACTCAACACACTATGGAATCTTTTTTGCTTTTCAGCCTTTAAAAAAATAAGGGCAACTCTTGAAAATACACTTCGTAGGTATCGGCGGTATAGGTCTTAGCGCCATCGCCAAATTTCTCATCTCAGACGGACACCAAATAACAGGCTCAGATGTCAAACCGTCAAAAATCACCGAAGGACTCGAAAAGCTCGGAGCCAAAATCACAATCCCGCACAACAGAAAAGCTATCGACCACCAAGATATGGTCATCTACTCCGCCGCTGTCAAACCAAACAATCCAGAGCTAAAAGAGGCAAGACACAAAGGAATACAGGTCATCACGAGACTTGAAGCGTTGAAGCTCGTCCTAAACGACAAAAAAGTCTTCTCAGTATGCGGTGCGCACGGCAAGAGTACAACCACAGCGATACTAGCAGAGATACTAGGATGCTCCGCGCTCATCGGTGCGGAGAGAAAGGCGATGGGGTCAAACTCTAGGACGATAGAGACCGACGAGCATTTGATGGTATTTGAGGCGGATGAGTCGGATGGAAGCTTCCTCAACTCCAATCCATACTGTGCGATAGTGACAAACGCCGAACCTGAGCATATGGAGTATTATGATTATGACCTTGAGTGGTTCCACGAGTGCTACACTGACTTTTTGAACAAAGCGGCATATCGTGTCGTAAATGGCGAGGATGAGTTCCTCTCAAAATACGCCAAAAAATGCGAAAAACTGATGCCATCATCTGACATCAACAATATCAGCTATGAGCTAAGAGACGGTGAGCCTTATACGAGTTTTGATTTGCGAGATATGGGTAGATTCTCGGTTTGGGGGTTCGGCGAACATAT
>CAZNYV010000054.1:0-12719 GCA_964577355.1 uncultured Campylobacteraceae bacterium | reverse complement strand
GTTTTTTTGTGATACCTAGGTGTTCACTAGCCGCTTCAATTACGGCGGAGACTATCGGTCGCAAAGCCATATCCTGCCTGATTTCTAGCCCTTTTATCTCTTCTAGTGACGCCATCGGGCATTCACCTATTTTGGCGGTCAGCAATACACCGACATCATGGAGTTTGCTTTTTATATCATCGATAGGATTTGTATCACTACAGTTGTCCGCACCTTGGCAATACTGGATAAATGGTCTTGTCGTCACAAGTTTTGCACCTTTGTCGCCCGCCTCATAAATCATAAACTCTTTCGCACTTCCGAAGTGGTCATCTATTATCTCTTTTGAGTAGCTTGTGACGGCTATTAGAGTTGTTTTGCCAGTTGATGAGAGCAGATATTTTTCTTCTTCGGCGCGCTTGTTGGCTTCACTCAAATCTCTCGGAAACTCTCAATCTTCGCCCATTTCTCAGCTCTTGCGCTGAGATTGTATATGTCGCTCAGCTCCTCAAATGATTTTGTGGCGTAGCTCTCTTTGCCAAACTCAGCCGACCTGTCTTCACCGAGAAGCCCGACTGCATCGTCACGGCATTGTTTGCAATGTGTCATCAGGCTCATATCCATCCCGCATGCTTCCTGTGCTGCTGCGAGCTCATCTCCTGTGGCGCTCTGTACGCCGTTTAGTCCAAAATATGTGCCGAACTCAGGCTCGGAGAGTAGCGGCATGATGTTGTGCAAAAATACGCCCATTTCTCGGAGTTTTTTGGATACAGCGGGGAGTCCTTTGTCATTTATGTTTGGTATCAAAACAGAGTTTGCTTTTATCAATATTCCTCGTTCGACACATTTGGCGATGCCTTCCAGCTGTCTTTGGAGTAGTATAGTGGATGCTTCTATACCTGTGTATCTTTTTTTGTTGAAATATATCCACGGATAGATTTTGGCTCCGATTTCTGGGTCGATGGTGTTGATGGTTACGGTGATATGGTCGACTCCAGCCGCCTCTATCTCGTCGATATAATCAGCCAAAAGCAGTCCGTTTGTAGATAGGCATAGCCTCTGGTCTGGTGCATACTCTCGCAATAGTCTAAATGTCTCAAATGTCTTCTTTGGATTTGCCAAAGCATCCCCAGGTCCAGCGATACCGACGACGCTAAGCTCTTTTATCTCCCCGCCTATAAGCAGCACTTTTTTTACCGCTTCTTCTGGAGTCAGCTTGCCACTTGTCACCCCTGGACGAGATTCGTTCGAGCAGTCATATTTGCGGTTGCAGTAGTTGCATTGGATATTGCAAGCAGGGGCAACTGGGAGGTGTATCCTCGCATAGTGGTTGTGTGCTTCTTTGGAATAGCATGGGTGGTTGTTGATTTTGCTTAGCGTATCTTGGTCTAGGCTTGTTGGTGTTTCAGTTGAGCATCCGCATGACATTTTTGTATCCTCAAATTGGTTTTGAAGATATTTTGCATTTGTCGTTCCGAGCTAGATGTCAGTTTTTGGATTCAAATATGCAAATAAACCGCAATGCAATATAAGGATTCAAAGTGTCCAAAAAACTACCAAATGCGATAATCAACGATACCACACTCAGGGATGGGGAGCAAGCTCCTTATGTCTCTTTTACGACGAGAGAAAAGCTGTCTATCGCTAGAAGTTTGTTCGAATGCGGTGTGGATGAGTTGGAGATAGGTATTCCAGCGATGGGGACAAAGGAGATGTCTGACATCAGTGAGATTTTGGCTCTTGGGCTACCTATTCGACAGATGGGGTGGGGCAGGGCTACTCTGAGGGATTTGGAGAGTGCGCTGAAATGTGGATTGCGGGCTGTAGATGTGTCTATCCCTGCGAGCGACAAGATGATAGCCATCAAGACGGGAGACAGAGCAAAAACACTCAAAAACCTAGAATCAACAATCATCACCGCCAAAAAAGAGGGGCTTTTTGTCTGTATCGGCGCAGAGGATGCCTCTCGTGCGGATGAGCAGTTTTTGCTGGATGTGATGAGACTTGGAAGTGAGCTTGGTGCTGATAGATTTCGATATTGCGACACGGTTGGTATCTTGACTCCGAGCCAGACTTACAAAAATGTATCAAAACTCGCAAAAACAAAGATGCTACCAATAGAGATGCACACGCACAATGACTTTGGGCTGGCAGTAGCAAACGCTATGATGGGGCTGGAAGCTGGAGCGGTGAGCGTAAATACGACCGTAATAGGGCTGGGTGAGAGGGCTGGCAATGCGTCGTTTGAGCAGGTGAGCCTCGCACTCGCTTATCAATATGCGCAAAAGCGGAACTTCGACCACAAGATGCTCCGCGTGCTGGCAAAAATAGTATCTGACGCCGCAAATATCAAAGTGCCCGTGAACGCTCCTGTCGTGGGTAGTAGAATATTTGCCCATGAGAGTGGGATACATACGGATGGGATGATGAAAGACAAGAGTGCATATGAGCCTTTTTCTGCGGAATCGATGGGGCGCAAACGGAGCTATCCGATAGGCAAGCACTCTGGCGGCTCTACGCTGGCATTTCATCTCAAAAACCAAGGCATAAACGAATCAAAATCCGCCCTTTCGCCACTAGTGGAAGATGTCAGAGAGATAGTGACAAATCGCAAAAAAACAATGAGTGAAAAAGAGCTAAAGAGCCTGTATGAGCAAAAAGCGTGCTGATAGACACCCTGAAAGACGGGGACATATCGAGCTTTGTTTCACTAGGGCTTGATGAAGGATGGATAATCTCCGAAGAAGAGATAGCAAAGACCAAGCTTGGATTTCCGAACCTCTGCTATGGCGCGTACATAGATGGTGAGCTAGTCGGCGGTATCACGGGTTATTTGCACGAGAAATCCGCATGGATAGGCAACTTCATCATACAGCCTGAGCTCAGAGGCAGAGGTATCGGTCGCGAGCTATTCGGGAGACTCCTAGGTGCTCTCAAAGCCCAGAGGCAAACAATTTACCTGCATGCTGCTTTGAGTGCCGTATCGCTGTATGAGAGATTTGGTTTTGAGATTGTCGGTGAGGCGTGTAGATATATTTACGATACGGCGAGCGAGGCGAGTGAGAGTGAGCGGACTTGCCTAGTCGGATACGAACATCAAAACTATAGCGGGATTATGTGTGCATTTGACAAGAGGTTTTTTGGAGAGGATAGGAGCGAATTTTTGCTGGAGGATATGAGCTCTAGGGGCTCTCTTCTGCTCAGTAGTCCAAATGGATTTTGCCACTCAAAAGCTGTGGGTGAAAATACCGTGCTGGGTGCGTGGGAGATGGTCGAGGGTGCATATATAGACGCCGAGAGGATGCTCAGGAGTGTGGTAGGTGTCAGGGGGCAAAAAAACATCTACGCCGACACACCGAGGTCAAACACCGATGCAACTGCCATGCTGGAGAGCTGTGGATTTCGGATGAGCGGAAGCACGATGATAATGGTGTGTGGTGAGGCTTTGCCAGTGAGCTACAAAAACATCTACGCCTTCGGCTCTCTAGGCTCGAAGGGGTGAGGCGATAGTCTCTATTTATCTTTTTTTTGAGATATTGCAATACATCTATTATTGGATTTCTTAGCAGGTTTTTCATAGCAAATTCTATATAATTGTCAACACCTATGAAAAGTGCTTTTGTATGGTTGGCTTGTGGTAAATGTATTGTACCTTAAAGCACCTATTTTATGGGGCTTTGTAGATGTCTTTAGCTTAGAGATTTTTAGGTTATTTTTGAGCTAAATACATGTGTGAAAGGCGAGTTAATAAATCAAAAATAGGAGTAAGTAATAGGATGAGTACTTGGATGATTCGTTCAGGGGAAGGCGGTTTTGCCGTCAATGATTTTATCGATAAAAACGTAGCAGCTATCGGATGGGGAAATATCGGGAAGATTGCTAAAGGTGTTTTCAGAACAGAGATTGTTAAACTTTTAAAAGACGAATATCCTGATGATAAAGATGGCAAAATTCGTATGTGGGCAAGTCAGATTGATCGTTTTATCAATGAAGTTCAAAAAGGTGATTTTGTCGTTACGTATGAATCTGGACGTAGAATTTATCATTATGGTGTGATTAATTCGGAAGCTGAATTTGATAGCAATTTTATCGAAGACTTACCGCGTTACAGGGCAGTGAAGTGGGTAGCACAGATTTCGCGTGATGTATTGAGTGCAGCAGCAAAAAATACGCTTGGCGGGATTAGCACTTTATATCTAATCAATCCCGAAGTTGCGTTAGAGCTCAAAACTTTTGCAGACAATCCGAATAAAAAACTTATTGAAGAAGTTGCAGAAAATGAGTCTATTGAGGATGAAAGTATTGATACTTTTGATAGTATCAAAAACCGCTCTATCGAACTGATTAAGGACAAACTTATCAAGCTGTCGGCTGATGATATGGAATTTTTAGTAGCAGGTATCTTGCGTGCCATGGGATACAAAGCTAAAGTATCGCCAAAAGGACGTGATCGTGGTATTGATGTGATCGCATCCAAAGACGGCTTTGGATTTGAACCACCTCGAATCGTCGCAGAAGTCAAACATCGTCCCAATACATCTATGGGGGCGCAGGAAATTAGAAGTTTTCTTGGCGGGAGGCATAAAGACGATAAAGGATTGTATGTCAGTACGGGAGGCTTTACACAAGACGCTAAGTATGAAGCTGATCGTGCCAGTATTCCAATGAAACTGATGGATTTAAACGAATTAGTTGAGGCTATTATTGAATATTATGAAGATTTTGATAATGAAACAAAAATGCTAGTTCCGTTGATGAAAGTTTATTGGACGATAGTGTGAATCGATTTCAACGCTTGATAATTGCTCATATCGAAGTATTCATGGTACTAAATATTCAAGGACTCGGTCCAGAAGAAGTAAATTTGCAAAAAGGGTAACGATTTGTCTTGTAATCATATTGACCTACTTATGTAATTTCTAAAAGTATACTTGTATAATTTACAGAAATTACCCTCTTCAGCTATGCAAAACACACAACACTACTTCCACATATTTTAGTGTACTCCCTAGTCGTGAGCTTCACCTAACTTAGCAGCTAGTAATTTGATTGCCTTCCATATCATCAAAGGTTTTTATGTTCTGCGTAGAGGTTAATCAGGTTTTTTTGTTATAATTGCCTGTGTAAAAGTTGTATGTGAGCTAACAAAATAGTCCACAGAACGACCAAACAAAAAAGGACAAAAAATGAAAAAAATCGTAATTTCAGCTATCGCAGCTGCTCTATTTTCTTCTGCATTGTGTGCAGATGTGACAAAGTACGAGATAACTCCTACTGTTGGCAAGTATTTCCCATCGAACAACAAGGATCTTCAAGATAAGCTTGCTTATGGCTTGAAAGCCGGCGCTTTCGTGGATAGTCATTGGGGTGCGGAGCTTGGTTTTGACAGAACTCTAAAGATGAATGACACTGCAAATGGTGGCAAAACTACTGATACACTATATACATTGGACGCAGTATACAACTACGGCAATTTTGCTGGTTTCACACCTTTTGCAATGGCTGGTGCTGGATACCAAGATTTCGGCAAAGAAGCTAGCAAAAGAAAAGACGGCGCACTAGTGAACTGGGGACTTGGTGTTAAGTATGCTATCACTGATATGTTTTCACTCAGAGCTGACGCTAGACAAATCATAGGCGTATCAAAAAGAACAACTGACTATATAGCATCGCTCGGTCTTGCTATCGCTTTTGGTGAAAAAGCACCAGTTGCAACACCAGCTCCTGCTGTTCAAGCGCCAAAAGCTGAGTCAAAAGCTGTCAGTACGCCAGAAGTTAAAGCAGCACCAAAAGCAGCTGTAGCTACTGAGACACAAGCACCAAAAGCTGAGTCAAAAGCTATCAGGCTAAATGTTAACTTTGATACTTCAAAATCAGTAGTAAAAGCACAGTATATGAAAGAGATTTCTGACTTTGCTGAGTATATGAAAGCTAACCCAAAAGCAACTGTTGAGATACAAGGACACACAGACAACAGAGGCAAAAAAGCAAAAAACCAAAAACTGTCACTTGCTAGAGCTGAAGCAATCAAAAGCATACTTGTAAACAAATTTGGCATCAATGCGGCTAGAATTACAACAAAAGGTATGGCTGACGAAAAACCTCTTGTAGCAAATGATTCAAAAGAAAATATGCTCAAGAACAGAAGAATGGAAGCTATCGTAACTCAAAACTAACTCTCACCTCACGGCTTCGTACATAGATGCGAAGCCACCTTCCCATACTACCTTCAACCAATCTCACCTTTGTCATCACGATTTTATTAAAATATTTTTTGTTGCGGATTCTGATATGCAATAACTCCAGATATAGTTTCTGCATAGGAGAAGATATGCAATCAGAAGAGGCAAAAAAAGAGCTAGCTACACTAAAACGAAAAGCAACAGAAGTGGCTTCGAGGATTCACGACATCGTAGAGGATACGCTTTGGAGTGAATACCGAGAGCTTGAGCCGTTGGCTAGAGAAATTATCGTTGCTTGTGATAAATACCACACTTTCAAAAAAGAGCACGGACTCTAAGAAGGGCTCAGCGTGAGCAATGAAGAGATTTTAGGGCTTGAGATTTGTGAATGTGGCGAAAAAAGTGTAGCTGAGGCTATTGAGATTTTTCAAAATACTGACCTCCCATACCCAAAAGCCAAAAAACTGGTGACTGGATGCACGAAGAGCTGTTGCAGGCATGCGCTGATGAAGCTGTTTGATATGACATATTATGGAGAGTTTGATTTGCCAGAGATAGCAAGACTTATCGCTATTAGAGACAGCACACTAGCAAAACTACTCGAAGATTTAAAAGGATAAAAGATGGGCTCTCTCGAAATGGCAAAAAACAAAATAGTAACCCTTTTGATGTCGTATGCAAAAAAACCAGAAGATGCTATTGCCATCGCCATGCTGATTGCTGAGAAGTGTTTTGAGATGAACCATTTGTACAAAGATATGGGTTTTGAGAGTCGCAAAGAGATGAACGACTATATGGCACTTCATTTTCCAGATTTGTCACTTATGAGACCTTCTGAGGTTCGGTGGAAAAAATATCTATTTGACACTATAGGTGAGATAGCACCAGCCTGTTGGCAGTGCAAAGACTCTGGAAATTGCTTCAAATGTGACATATTGGAGCAATCTGCCTAAAATTTATACATAGATAGCTGGATTTACAGAGTAAAATTCCAGCAACAAAAATGTTGGGGTGTGACATTATGGATAGAAATTCTACTGAGTGCAAAAGTTGCTTGTGGGTTAGGGAGCTCGATATTCTTCTCGAGATTTCAAAAACTATGGCTACTGTATCAGATTTAAAAATAAAACTTCGAGATTCATTGCAATATGTGAAAAAGTACTTGGAGATAGAAAAACCTACAGTTTATAAGTTTGACCATACAAAAGATGAGCTTGTTGTATTTGCGAGCAATGATTTGACAGCAAAGCAAAAGCTCCTAGCTACCTACAAAATCGGTGAGGGCGCGACTGGTATCGCATATGAGTCCAAAGAGCCAATCGTCATAGAAAATATACACAAAAGCGTGATTTTCCTGAACAAAACAGGCTCAAGAGACCTCAATCATATATCATATATCGCAGTGCCGATGATAGCTGGAGACATAGCTGTTGGTGTGATTAGTGCAGACCTTACAAAAGGTGCGCCTATCGGACTCGAGGAGACGGTCAAGATTTTGACCATCATAGGCTCTATGTTTGCACACGCGATACTGGTAGAAGAAAAATATGAAAATGAAAAACAGGTTATAAAAGAGCAGAAGGATTACTACAAAACAGAGGCTGAGAGCCATCATGATTTTGAAAATATGGTCGGCGATAGTCCAAAAATGAAACAGCTTTTTGATGTGATAAAAAAAATAGCCAAATCAAAAGCTACGATTCTTGTGCGAGGCGAGACTGGTACGGGCAAAGAGCTGATAGCGGCTGCAATTCATAAACAAAGCCCTAGAAAAGATAGTCCATTTATCAAACTCAACTGCGGTGCTATCCCTGAAAATTTGCTAGAAAGCGAGCTTTTTGGACATGAGAAAGGCGCTTTTACAGATGCAAAAGAGATGAGGAAGGGGCGTTTTGAGCTGGCGGATGGCGGCACGCTGTTTCTCGATGAGATAGGCGATGTCTCGAATTCTTTGCAAGTAAAGCTCCTCAGAGTGCTCCAAGAGCAGGAGTTCGAGAGAGTTGGTGGCTCAAAAACTATCAAAACCGATGTCAGAGTGATAGCTGCGACAAATAGAAATCTTGAAGAGATGGTGGAGAAAAATGAGTTTCGAGAGGATTTGTTTTATCGTCTAAATGTTATTCCGCTATTTTTGCCACCGCTCAGAGAGCGAGACGAGGATATTATATTGCTCTGCACTCACTTTTTGGATAAATTTTCGAGAACTCACAAAAAAGAGATGAGGTTTTCGCATGAGGCTCTTGGTGCGCTCCTCAAATATCCATGGCCTGGAAATATCAGGGAGCTTGAAAACACAATGGAGAGAGCGGTGCTTCTGATAGATAGCGAGTATATTGATGAGAATAGCATCAAGATGCTTCTGCCTAGGCTCAAAACAGATGATGGCAAGGTGAAGCTGGAGACTAGAGATATTCAGGTCAGTGCGCCTGTTCAAATCGACGCCAATAAGATTTTGACCAAAAATGACCTTATAGATATGGAGATAGACACTATCCTCGAAGCTCTCAAAGAGTCAGGGTGGGTGCAAGCAAAAGCTGCAAAAAAATTAGGAATTACAACTAGACAGATAGGCTACAAAATCAAAAAATACAATATTGAAGCCTAATAATATTGTTGAAATAGCCAAAAAGTTACATTTTATGTTTTAGATTAATTCAATCTAAAACATATCTTATGTACTATTGTTTTCGAAAATTTTTAACGAAAGCAAAAGTATGGAATTGAACTATTTACCGGTGAGAGAAGGTCTGTACGACCCTTGTTTGGAGCATGATGCTTGTGGGGTTGGGTTTGTGGCGCATTTGAAGGGACAAAAGTCGCACTATATTGTCAGCAAAGGCATCGAGCTTCTGACAAATCTTGAGCATAGGGGTGCTGTCGGAGCGGAAAAAAATGCAGGCGACGGCGCTGGTATTTTGGTGCAAATGCCAGACCGCTTTATGCGAAAAGTGGCTCTTGAAAAAAATATCAAACTACCAGAATTTGGCAGTTATGGTGTAGGAACGGTTTTTATTCCTAGAGACCCAGAGGGCTATATCGAGTCTCAGACGATAGTCGAGCAGTGTATCAAAGAAATCGGACTGGAGTTTTTGGGCTGGAGACGACTGCCTACTGATAATGCAGCGCTTGGCGAGAGCGTCAAGGCGACTGAGCCATTTGTCTATCATCTATTTATCAAGCGACCAGATAATATTACAGACCCAGAGGCATTTGAACGCAAGCTCTATGTAGTCAGAAAATACGCCCAAACAATGGTAAGTGCATCTGAGGTTCGAGGCACGCAGTATTTTTATATGCCTTCACTATCTTACAAGACTATGCTGTACAAAGGTCAGCTGATAACAACGCAACTATTGGGATATTTCGCAGACCTTAGTGATGAGGATTTTGAGTCCGCAATAGCACTTGTTCATAGTCGTTTTTCTACAAATACTTTTCCATCATGGCCTCTCGCACAGCCGTTTAGATATTTGGCACACAATGGCGAGATAAATACGCTCAAAGGCAATATCAATTGGATGCGAGCGCGTGAATCAATGCTCGAATCTGAACTGTTCACAGAAGATGAACTCGACAAGATTTATCCATATCTCATAAATGAAAAAACAGGCTCAGACTCGTCTATTCTCGACAATGTTGTTGAGCTTTTGACTTTGGCTGGTCGTTCACTTCCTCATGTCATGATGATGATGATTCCTGAGGCGTGGGAGAGAGATGATGAGATGGATGCAAAAGTCAGAGCATTTTATGAGTATCACGCCACGATGATGGAGCCTTGGGATGGTCCTGCATCTATTGCGTTTACGGACGGCAAATTTATCGGTGCAACACTCGATAGAAATGGGCTGAGACCTTCTAGGTATTGTCTGACAACAGATGATATTTTGGTGATGGCATCAGAGCAGGGCGCGCTTGAGTTTGCCCCAGAAAACATCGTGCTCAAAGGCAGACTGCAACCAGGTAAAATGTTCCTAGCCAACCTAGAAGAGGGCAGAATCGTACCAGATAGCGAGATAAAAGCGCTTATCGCTTCAGCTCATCCGTATGCTGATTGGCTAAAAGAGCAAAAAATCGAGCTAGACTCCCTGCCTCTCAATACTGAGGTTAAGCAACCAAACCACAAAACAATCTTGAAAAGACAAAAATGCTACGGTTACACTCAAGAAGACCTAAAAATAGTCCTAACTCCAATGGCTGCCGAAGCTCACGAAGCTATTGGCTCGATGGGAAATGACGCTACTCTATCGGTGCTTTCGAACAAATCAGTCAATCTATTTAACTACTTTCACCAACTTTTTGCACAAGTAACCAATCCTCCTATAGATCCGATTAGAGAAGAGAGTGTAATGTCTCTCACTTGTGTCGTTGGGCAGCAAGGCAATCTGTTTGAACAAGGCAAAAAGAACAATAAATTTATCGAACTCTCTCAGCCAATCCTGACGAATGAACAGCTGGAAAAACTAAGAGGTATCAATACTCACGGTTTTAAAGCAAAAACAATAGAGCTACTATTCAATGCGAAAGTGGCTGGTTCAATGCAAAAAAGGCTAGATGAGATTCAAAAAGAGGCTTATGATGCGGTGAGCGATGATTATCAAGTGATAATACTCTCCACTCGCGGTGTGGATAAAAAACACGCTTCTATCCCGTCACTATTGGCGACTGGTGCGGTGCATCACTATTTGGTTGACAAGGGTGTGCGGACAAACTGCGGCATAGTGATAGAGTGCGGCGACGCTAGAGAGGTTCATCATTTTGCCACGCTTATTGGCTACGGTGCAAATGCTATCAACCCGTATCTTGCTTTTGAGACTATTGAGGATTTGAGACGCAGAAAGCTTGTTCCAGAAGATGTCTCAAGCGAAAAAGCTGTCAAAAATTATATCTATGCCATAGGCAAAGGGATACTCAAGATAATGTCCAAAATGGGCATATCCACTATTCAATCATACACGGGCGCTCAGATATTTGAAGCAGTTGGAATAAGTGATGAAGTCATCGAAAAATATTTCACTGGTACACCAAGTAGACTCGGCGGGCTCGATATAGCTGGTCTTGAAGAGGAGGCGCTAATATGCCACGGCATTGCTTTTAGTGAAGATGTTGCTGAGGCAAACGACCTTGGTGTTGGTGGTGCATATGCCTACAGACAAAGAGGCGAAGCGCATCAATATACACCAGAGAATATCTTTTTGTTGCAGCAATCGACTAGGGCAAACGACTACAACCTCTTCAAGCAATATACAGCTTCTCTCGATGACCAAGAGGAGAAACTGTTGACACTTAGGGGGCTTTTGGAGTTCACCAAAAAAGAGCCGATTCCATTGGAAGAAGTAGAGAGCGTAGAGGAGATTCGAAAAAGGTTTGCAACTGGCGCTATGAGCTACGGCTCTATCTCCCTTGAAGCACATACTGCGATGGCTATTGCGATGAATGCGATAGGAGCTAGGAGCAATACGGGTGAGGGTGGTGAAGACCCTGAGAGGTTTAAGCTGCTACCAAACGGAGACAATGCTTGTTCGGCTATCAAGCAGGTGGCGAGCGGACGATTTGGCGTGACACTCAACTACCTAGTAAATGCAAAAGAGCTTCAAATCAAAATGGCACAAGGTGCAAAACCAGGTGAGGGCGGACAGTTGCCTGGTCACAAAGTGGACGAGACTATCGGTAAGACTAGATATTCGACACCTGGTGTAGGGCTTATTTCACCTCCTCCTCATCATGATATTTACTCTATCGAGGATCTAAAACAGCTTATCCATGACCTCAAAAATGCCAATACGGACGCTAGAATCAGTGTCAAGCTGGTCTCTGAAGTGGGTGTTGGAACTATCGCAGCTGGCGTGGCAAAGGCTCACTCGGATGTAGTTCTTATCTCTGGATATGATGGCGGGACGGGTGCTTCACCTCAGACATCTATCAAGCACGCTGGGCTTCCTTGGGAGCTGGGTCTTGCAGAAGCTCATCAAACGCTGGTCAAAAATGGTCTCAGGTCAAGAATTGTTGTTCAGACAGACGGACAACTCAAAACAGGTCGAGACATCGCGATAGCGACGCTTCTTGGTGCGGAAGAGTGGGGAGTGGCTACAAGTGTTCTTGTGGTTGAGGGTTGTGTGATGATGAGAAAATGTCACTTGAATACCTGTCCAGTCGGTATTGCTACGCAAGACAAGGAGCTGAGAGAGCATTTCAAAGGCAAGCCAGAGCATATCGTCAACTATATCACATTCCTAGCCACAGAGCTGAGAGAGGTGATGGCAGAGCTTGGCTTTAGAACTATAAATGAAATGGTCGGTCGAGTGGATAAGCTGAGTGCAAAAAAAGGTATCGAACATCCAAAAGCAAAACATCTCAAACTAGATAGATTGTTGCACAAAATCCATGTCCGCTCATCGGATAGTAGCTACCAAACAACACTGCAAGAGCACGGCATAGAAGAAGCACTGGATAATGAACTGGTAAGTATGGCTAGGGTCGCTATAGATGAAGCAAAACCAGTACGAAAAGATATAAAAATCAAAAACATCAACAGAACTGTCGGGACTATACTATCATCTG